>NZ_JABZED010000033.1:0-58487 GCF_013416675.1 Salinispora sp. H7-4 | reverse complement strand
CTACGACCCGGTCTACAAGGTCAACCCGCCGCTGCGGACGGCCACCGATGTCGCCGCGCTGCGCACCGCGCTGGCCGAGGGGGTGGTGGACATCGTCGCCACCGACCACGCCCCGCACGCCGTGGAGGACAAGGAGTGCGAGTGGGCGTACGCCCGGCCGGGAATGCTCGGCCTGGAGACGGCGCTCTCCATCACGCTGGACGTGCTCGGCCCGCGGTGGGACCTCATCGCCGAGCGGATGTCCCGCACCCCCGCCCGGATCGCTGGCCTCACCGAACACGGCCACGACCCGGCACCGGGCGCACCGGCGAACCTGACCCTGGTGGATCCGGCGGCGCGTCGCGTCGTCGAGCCGACCGAGCTGGCCAGCCGCAGCTGCAACACCCCGTACGCCCGCATGACGCTGCCGGGTCGCATCGTGGCGACCTTCCTGCGCGGCGAGGCGACGGTTCTGGACGGAAAGGCAGTGAAGTGATGCGAGTACGGAGTGCGGTGGGGCAGTGCCGCGTGGCCCGGAGTGCGGGGTGCGTGGCGTGAGGCGGCGATCGGCGATTCTCGTCCTGGAGGACGGGCGCACGTTCCACGGCGAGGCGTACGGCAGCGTCGGGGAGACCTTCGGCGAGGCGGTCTTCAACACCGGAATGACCGGCTACCAGGAGACGCTCACCGACCCGTCCTACCACCGGCAGGTGGTGGTGCAGACCGCGCCGCACATCGGCAACACCGGGGTAAACGGCGAGGATGACGAGTCCGGCCGGATCTGGGTCGCCGGTTACGTGGTCCGTGACCCTGCCCGGATCGGCTCGAACTGGCGAGCCACCGGTGGCCTGGAGGAGCGGCTCGCCGCCGAGGGCGTGGTCGGCATCAGCGGCGTGGACACCCGGGCGCTCACCCGGCACCTGCGGGAGCGGGGCGCGATGCGGGTCGGGGTCTCCAGCGTCGAGACCGACCCGCAGGCGCTGCTGACCCGGGTCCGACAGGCCCCGCAGATGGTCGGCGCGGACCTCGCCGCCGAGGTGACCACCGGGCAGCCGTACGTGGTCGAGGCCGAGGGGGAGCACCGGTTCACCGTCGCCGCCCTGGATCTCGGCATCAAGCGGAACGTGCCCCGGCGGCTCGCGGCGCGGGGTGTCACCACCCATGTCCTGCCGGCTCACTCGGGCATCGACGAACTGCGGGCCACCGGCGCGGATGCGATCTTCCTCTCGCCCGGCCCCGGTGACCCGGCGACCGCCGACGGGCCGGTGGCCCTGGCGCGCGCGGCGCTCGCCAGCGGCGTGCCGCTGTTCGGCATCTGCTTCGGCAGCCAGATCCTTGGTCGGGCGCTGGGATTCGGCACGTACAAGCTCGGCTACGGCCACCGCGGGATCAACCAGCCGGTGCTCGACCGGGCCACCGGCAAGGTCGAGGTGACCAGCCACAACCACGGTTTCGCCGTCGCGTTCCCTGGTGTCGAGCCGGGGGCCGTCGTGCCGGACCGGGTGATCGAGTCCGAGTTCGGCGGGATCGAGGTCTCACACGTCTGCCTCAACGACAACGTGGTCGAGGGGCTGCGGGCGCGCGACGTGCCCGCCTTCACCGTTCAGTACCACCCGGAGGCGGCGGCCGGTCCGCACGACGCGGACTACCTGTTCGACCGCTTCGCCGAGCTCATCGAGGGTCGCAACCACAGCGGGGGGCGCACGAATGCCTAAGCGGACCGACCTCAAACACGTCCTGGTGATCGGCTCCGGGCCGATCGTGATCGGGCAGGCCTGCGAGTTCGACTACTCCGGCACCCAGGCGTGCCGGGTACTACGCAGCGAGGGGATCCGGGTCAGCCTGGTCAACTCGAACCCAGCGACGATCATGACCGATCCGGAGTTCGCCGACGCCACGTACGTCGAGCCGATCACCCCGGAGTTCGTCGAACTGGTCATCGCCAAGGAGCGGCCGGATGCGGTGCTGCCCACCCTGGGTGGCCAGACCGCACTGAACACGGCGGTCGCGCTGCACGAGGCCGGGGTACTGGAGAAGTACGGCGTCGAGTTGATCGGCGCGAACATCGACTCGATCCGCCGCGGTGAGGACCGGCAGCTGTTCAAGGACGTCGTCGCCAAGGCCGGGGTCCGGATCGGGGTCGAGGACCCGGCGACGCTGGTGCCGCGGTCCCGGGTCTGCCACTCGATGGACGAGGTCCGCGAGACGGTCGCCGAACTGGGCCTGCCGGCGGTGATCCGGCCGTCGTTCACGATGGGCGGCCTCGGCTCCGGCATGGCCCACACCGATACGGACCTGGAACGCATCGCCGGTGCCGGCCTGGCCGCCAGCCCGGTGCACGAGGTGCTCATCGAGGAGAGCGTGCTCGGCTGGAAGGAGTACGAGCTCGAGCTGATGCGCGACCGGCACGACAACGTCGTGGTGGTCTGTTCGATCGAGAACGTCGACCCGATGGGCGTGCACACCGGCGACAGCGTCACCGTGGCGCCGGCGATGACTCTCACCGACCGGGAGTACCAGCGCCTGCGGGACCTCGGCATCGCGGTGCTGCGCGAGGTCGGGGTGGACACCGGAGGCTGCAACATCCAGTTCGCGGTGAACCCGGCCGACGGCCGGATCGTCGTGATCGAGATGAACCCCCGGGTCTCCCGCTCGTCGGCGCTGGCCTCGAAGGCGACCGGCTTCCCGATCGCGAAGATCGCCGCGAGGCTGGCCATCGGCTACACCCTCGACGAGATCCCCAACGACATCACCCTGAAGACGCCGGCCGCGTTCGAGCCGACGTTGGACTACGTGGTGGTCAAGATTCCGCGCTTCGCGTTCGAGAAGTTCCCCGGCGCCGACCCGGAGCTGACCACCACCATGAAGTCGGTCGGTGAGGCGATGAGCCTGGGCCGCAACTTCACCGAGGCGCTGAACAAGGCGATGCGCTCGATGGAGACGAAGGCGGCCGGCTTCTGGACCGTGCCCGACCCGGCCGGTGCCACCCGGGAGGACACCCTCGCGGCGCTGCGGGTGCCGCACGACGGGCGGCTCTACACGGTGGAACGGGCGCTGCGGCTCGGCGCCTCGATCGCCGAGGTGGCGGCGGCCTCCGGTGGGATGGACCCGTGGTTCCTCGACCAGATCGCCGGCCTGGTGGAGTTGCGGGCCGAGATCGTGGACGCCCCGGTGCTCGATGCCGACCTGCTGCGCCGGGCCAAGCGGGCGGGGCTCTCCGACCGGCAGCTCGCCGCGTTGCGCCCGGAGCTGGCCGCCGAGGACGGGGTTCGGACGCTGCGGCACCGGTTGGGTGTCCGGCCGGTGTACAAGACCGTGGACACCTGCGCGGCGGAGTTCGAGGCGACGACGCCCTACCACTACTCCACCTACGACGCGGAGACCGAGGTGGTCGGGTCGGACCGGCCCAAGGTGCTGATCCTCGGCTCGGGGCCGAACCGGATCGGGCAGGGCATCGAGTTCGACTACTCCTGCGTGCACGCCGTGATGGCGTTGCGGGACGTCGGATACGAGACGGTCATGGTCAACTGCAACCCGGAGACCGTCTCCACCGACTACGACACCGCGAACCGGCTCTACTTCGAGCCGCTGACCTTCGAGGACGTCCTCGAGGTGTGGCACGCCGAGGACTCCACCGGCCGGGCGGCCGGTGGCCCCGGCGTGGTCGGGGTGGTCGTGCAGCTTGGTGGTCAGACCCCGTTGGGGCTGGCGCAGCGGCTCAAGGACGCCGGGGTGCCGGTCGTCGGTACCTCCCCGGAGTCGATCCATCTCGCCGAGGAGCGGGGGGCGTTCGGCGCGCTGCTGGCCCGCGCCGGGCTGCGGGCGCCGGCACACGGCACCGCCATCTCGTACGACGAGGCGAAGACGATCGCCGTCGAGATCGGTTATCCGGTGCTGGTCCGCCCCTCGTACGTGCTCGGTGGTCGGGGCATGGAGATCGTCTACGACGACGCCACGCTGCGTGACTACATCGGCCGGGCCACCGACATCTCCCCGGATCATCCGGTGCTGGTGGACCGGTTCCTCGATGACGCCATCGAGATCGACGTGGACGCGCTCTGCGACGCCGCCGGTGAGGTCTACCTCGGCGGGGTGATGGAGCACATCGAGGAGGCCGGGATCCACTCCGGCGACTCCTCCTGCGCGTTGCCGCCGATCACCCTGGCCGGTTCGCACGTCGCGGAGGTCCGTCGGTACACCGAGGAGATCGCCCGGGGCGTCGGCGTGCAGGGCCTGCTCAACGTGCAGTACGCCCTCAAGGACGACCAGCTCTGGGTGCTCGAGGCCAACCCGCGTGCGTCCCGGACCGTGCCGTTCGTCTCCAAGGCCACCGCGGTGCCGTTGGCCAAGGCGGCGGCGCGGATCGCGCTCGGAGCCACCATCGCCGAGCTGCGCGCCGAGGGCCTGCTCCCCGCCGACGGCGACGGCGGGACCCTCCCCGCGGATGCCCCGATCGCGGTCAAGGAGGCGGTGCTCCCGTTCAAGCGGTTCCGCACTCCGACCGGGAAGGGGATCGATTCGCTGCTCGGACCTGAGATGAAGTCCACCGGCGAGGTGATGGGCATCGACACGGCCTTCGGGTACGCCTTCGCCAAGTCGCAGTCGGCCACCTACGGCTCGTTGCCGACCAGCGGGAAGATCTTCGTGTCGGTCGCCAACCGGGACAAGCGTGGCATGATCTTCCCGATCAAGCGCCTGGCCGACCTGGGCTTCCAGCTGATCGCCACCACCGGCACCGCCGAGGTGCTGCGCCGGCACGGCGTCGCCTGCGAGCAGATCCGCAAGCACTACGAGTCGGGGGAGAGCGAGGACGCGGTCTCGCTGATCCGCTCCGGCGAGGTGGTGCTCGTGGTGAACACCCCCCAGGGTTCGGGAGCGAGCGCCCGCTCCGATGGCTACGAGATCCGCAGTGCCGCCGTGACGGCGGACATCCCCTGCATCACCACCGTCCCCGGCGCCGCCGCCGTGGTGATGGCGGTTGAGGCCCGGATCCGTGGTGACATGGTGGTCCGGCCGCTGCAGGCGCTGCACGCCTCGCTGCGGAGCGCCCGGTGAGCCCGAGCGGCCCGAGGTCGTTCATCCGCCCGGGGAGGATGGGGTGATCTTCGAACGGGTGGTGCGGCCACGGCTGTTCCGGCTGGGGGGCGGGGACGCGGAGGCGGCGCACGAGTTCACGGTACGGCGGCTGGCCGGCCTGGCTCGGGTGCCCGCGGCGCTGGCCGTGCTCCGGGCCCGGTACGGCGTTTCGGCTCCCCGAACGGTGTTCGGGCTCCGCTTCCCGAACCCGGTCGGGTTGGCCGCCGGGATGGACAAGAACGGGGTGGCGCTGCCGGCCTGGCCGGCGTTGGGCTTCGGTTTCGTCGAGGTGGGTACGGTCACCGCGCACCCGCAGCCGGGCAACCCGCGGCCGCGGCTGTTTCGGCTTCCCGAGAGCCGGGCGGTGGTGAACCGGATGGGCTTCAACAACGCCGGCGCCGACGCGCTCGCGGCACGGTTGGCGGCGCTGCCCCGCCCGCTCGGGGTGCCGCTGGGCATCTCCCTCGGCAAGTCCAAGGTCACCCCGCTCGAGGAGGCGGTTGCGGACTACCAGGCGTCGTATCAGGCCCTGCGCGGGTACGGCGACTACTTCGCGGTCAACGTCTCCTCGCCGAACACGCCGGGGCTGCGTGCGCTGCAGGACCGGGCGCATCTGGACGCCCTGTTGGCCGCTCTGGTCGGCGAGAAGCCGGTACTGGTGAAGATCGCCCCAGACCTTCCGGATCCGGCCATCGCGGAGCTGCTGGAGGTCTGCCTGGCCCGGGGTGCGGCGGGGGTGATCGCCACGAACACCACGCTCTCCCGCGACGGCCTCGCCCCTGTCGATCGGGCCGGCGGCGCCGAGGCGGGTGGGCTCTCCGGCCGCCCGTTGGCGCAGCGGGCCCGGGAGGTGGTCTCCTTCGTGCACGCCGAGACCGGCGGCCGGCTGCCGATCGTCGGCGTCGGCGGCATTCTCACTCCGGACGACGCCGAGCGCATGTTCGACGCGGGCGCGTCGTTGGTGCAGCTCTACACCGGTCTCATCTACCGGGGGCCGGCCTTGGTGCGGGCCGCCGCGGCGGCGGCCCGCACGCCGTGACACTGTGCCGGTGGTACTCGCCCGGTGACTGCGGACCGCCCGCCGGTCGTGCGCCGGGCTACTGGGACCCGAGGGCCGGTTGACGCGGTGACCGGCTGGTGAGGAGGCGACGTCGTTGACCCCGGAGGAGATCAGCGCCGCGGACGCGGCCCACGTGTGGCATCCGTACGCGGCGCTACCGCCGGCCACCCCGCCGTACGTCGTGGAGAGCGCCGCCGGGGTGCGGCTGCGCCTGGCGGACGGGCGGGAGCTGGTTGACGGGATGGCGTCGTGGTGGTCGGCGATCCACGGCTACCGGCACCCGGTGCTGGACGCGGCGGTGACCGACCAGCTCGGCCGGATGAGCCACGTGATGTTCGGCGGGCTCACCCACGAGCCGGCCGTCACGCTGGCCCGCACCCTCGTCGAGCTGGCGCCGGAGGGGTTGGAGCATGTCTTCCTGGCCGACTCCGGCTCGGTGAGTGTCGAGGTGGCCGTGAAGATGTGCCTGCAGTTCCAGCGGGCCACCGGCCGGCCGGAACGCCGTCGGCTGGGGACCTGGCGGGGTGGCTACCACGGCGACACGTTCCACCCGATGAGCGTCTGTGACCCGGAGGGGGGCATGCACCACCTCTGGGGGGAGCTACTGCCCCGGCAGGTTTTCGCGCCGGTGCCGCCCGCGGGGTTCACCGCACCGCCGGATCCGGCGTACGAGGCCGTCCTGGCGGACGCGGTCGCCCGGCACGCCCACGAACTGGCCGCGGTCATCGTCGAGCCGGTCGTCCAGGGGACCGGTGGCATGCGGTTCCACCACCCGCGCTACCTACAGGTGCTGCGGGAGGTCACCCGGGTCCACGGGGTTCTGTTGATCTTTGACGAGATCGCTACCGGGTTCGGTCGGACCGGGGCGATGTTCGCCGCCGAGCACGCCGGCGTAACGCCGGACGTGCTCTGTGCGGGCAAGGCGCTCACCGGGGGGTACCTCACCCTGGCCGCCGCCCTCTGCACCGCGGAGATCGCCCGTGGGATCTCCGCGGCCGGTGTGCTGGCGCATGGTCCGACCTTCATGGGTAATCCGCTCGCCTGCGCGGTGGCCAACGCCTCGCTCGGCCTGCTGCGGGCCGAGGACTGGTCGGCGCAGGTGGCGCGGATCGAGACGGGTCTGCGGTCCGGCCTGGAGCCGCTACGGGCGCAGCCGGGCGTCGCCGACGTCCGGGTGCTGGGCGCGATCGGCGTGGTGCAGCTCGACCATGAGGTGGACCTGCCGGCGGCGACCGCCGCGGCGGTCGCCGCCGGCGTCTGGCTGCGACCGTTCCGGGATCTGATTTACACCATGCCCCCGTACGTCACCGCGGACGCCGATCTGGCCCAGATCACCGCGGGGATCGCCGCCGCGGCTCGGGCGGGCTGATCCGCCGGCTGCGGCGGCGAGCGGGGCCGGGGCAGCGGGTGGGGCGTGCGGAACCCCGCCGGGCGGTGCGAACCCCGCCGGGTGGGGTGGGCGGTGCGGAGCCCGCCGGGTGGGGTGGGCGGTGCGGAGCCCGCCGGGTGCGGGCGGCATCAGCCGCCCGCGGAGACGACGCGTGCGTGGCACGCAAGAGGGAGGTCTGCGATGGAGAGCTTCGGCGCCCGGTTGCATCGGGCGGTTGGCGAGCGGGGTCCGCTCTGCGTGGGCATCGACCCGCACCCGGGTCTGCTTGCCCGGTGGGGCCTTGATGACGACATTCACGGTCTGGAGCGGTTCGCGGGCACGGTCGTGGAGGCGTTGGGGGACCGGGTCGCGGTGGTCAAGCCGCAGTCGGCCTTCTTCGAGCGGTTCGGGTCTCGGGGCGTGGCGGTCCTTGAGTCAACTATCCGACAGTTACGGGCGGCCGGTTCGCTCGTCCTCCTCGACGTCAAGCGTGGCGACATCGGCTCGACGGTCGCCGCATACGCCTCCGCGTACCTCGATCCATCGAGCCCACTGCATGTCGACGCGGTGACGGTGAGCCCGTATCTCGGGGTGGGCGCGCTCGCCCCGATGTTCGAGCTGGCCACCGCGCAGGGCGGCGGAGTCTTCGTGCTGGCGCTCACCTCCAATCCCGAGGGCACCGCGGTGCAGCGGGCTCGCACCGCCGACGGGCGGACCGTCGCACAGCTGGTCATCGACGAGATTTCCCAGCTCAACGTGGGTGCGCAACCACTGGGCAGCGTGGGGTTGGTGGTGGGGGCGACCGTCGGTGCGACGGGTCACGATCTCACCGCGGTCAACGGTCCGCTGCTCGCTCCGGGCCTGGGAGCGCAGGGCGCCAGCGCCGCTGACCTCCGGGTGGTCTTCGGCTCCAGCCTGCCCGCCGTACTGCCCACATACTCCCGTGAGGTGCTTGCCGCGGGGCCCGATCTGGCGGCGCTTCGGGACGCCGCGGACCGGGTCCTGGCCGAGTGCCGAGCGGCTTTGACCGGTTCGTAACTGACTGACGGCTCGGTCACTTTCCGCCGATCTTCGCGTGCCCACGTTGCCGAATGCGCCGTTGACCGCTAGTTTTCCCGGCGCTGGGAACCTTGGGCCTCCCTGGTTCGCAGCGACACCACGTTTCACAGTGCGGCGGTGCGTTCGCCCGTCGCGATAGGGACCTGAGGAGAACTGGTGCCGCTCCCGTCACTGACCCCTGAGCAGCGCGCAGCAGCGCTGGAGAAGGCCGCGGAGATCCGCAAGGCCCGTGCTGAGCTGAAGGAGCAGCTCAAGCAGGGCAAGACAACGCTCGGAGCCGTTCTCGAGCGGGCCGAGTCCGACGATGTCGTCGGCAAGCTGAAGGTATCCGCTGTCCTGCAGGCGATGCCGGGAATCGGCAAGATCCGGGCGACCCAGATCATGGAGAAGCTCAAGATCGCCGATAGCCGGCGCCTGCGTGGGCTCGGCGAACAGCAGCGCAAGGCCCTGCTTGGGGAGTTCGCCGCCAACTGAGGTCGGCAGCCGTGTAGAAACGAGCAGTGAGCACGGATGGTGAGGCGCGCCCGGCGGCCCGGCTCACCATCCTGACCGGACCGTCGGGTTCCGGTCGGGATGGTGTCGCTGGGTTGGTCCGGGCGCGCCTGCCTACTGTGTGGACGCCGGTGCCGGTGACCACCCGCCCCCGGCGGGATGGCGAGGTGGCCGGGGTCGACCGGGTCTTCCTCGACCCGACCGAGTTCGACCGGCTGCTGGCCGCCGGCGATCTGCTGGAATGGAGCCAGATCGGCCGGTACCGGCGCGGTACGCCGGGGCAACCCCTGCGGTCCCGACTGGCCGCTGGGGCGCCGGCTCTGCTCCCGATGGATCTGGCCGGGGCGCTGCGGCTGCGGGTCGTGTTGCCGACGGCCCGGTTGGTGCTGCTGCACCCACCCGGCTCGGTGACCGATCCGGTCACCGAGCCGCATTTCGCGCATACCATCGTGCATGGCCGGACTGCGCAGGTCGTGGACGAGCTGGTAGGATTGTTCGGTTCGTCATTCATAGCTCCGGCGCGACCGCGCGTGCGCGGTTGACCGCCAGCACCGCGAGCGGTGTCACAGACGCAGAGGTCAACACGTGGGATCCATCGCCACCAACCCCGAAGGCATCACCAACCCGCCGATCGACGAGCTCCTCGAGAAGACCACGTCGAAATACGCGCTGGTCATCTTCGCCGCCAAGCGGGCCCGTCAGGTCAACGCCTACTACAGCCAGCTCGGTGAGGGCCTGCTGGAGTACGTCGGCCCGCTGGTCGAGACGACCCCGCAGGAGAAGCCGCTCTCGATCGCCATGCGGGAGATCAACGGGGGCCTGCTCACCGCTGAGCCCACCGACCAGCCGTAGCGCGTACCCAACGATGTCCCCCCGGATCATCCTCGGGGTCGGTGGCGGGATCGCCGCGTACAAGGCCTGCGAGCTGCTGCGGCTCTTCACCGAGTCCGGTCACCGCGTCCGGGTCGTGCCGACCGCATCGGCGCTCCACTTCGTCGGGGCCGCGACCTGGTCGGCGCTCTCCGGTCAACCCGTCGCCGACGACGTCTGGTCCGACGTGCACGAGGTGCCGCACGTGCGGCTGGGTCAGCAGGCGGACCTGGTCGTGGTGGCTCCGGCCACCACCGACCTGCTCGCGCGGGCCGCTCATGGGCTCGCGGACGACCTGCTCACCAACACTCTGCTGACGGCTCGCTGCCCGGTGGTCCTGGCGCCGGCGATGCATACCGAGATGTGGGAACATCCGGCGACGGTGGCCAACGTGGCGACGCTGCGCTCCCGTGGGGTGCGGGTCGTCGAGCCGGCGGTCGGCCGGCTCACCGGAACGGACACCGGCAAGGGGCGGCTACCGGACCCGGCGGAGCTCTTCGCCGTGGCCCGACGCGTTCTCGCTCGCGACGCCGCCGCCCCAGCGGACCTCACCGGGAAGCACGTGCTCGTCACCGCCGGGGGCACCCGGGAGCCGCTTGACCCGGTCCGGTTTCTCGGTAATCGCTCCTCTGGCAAGCAGGGGTACGCGTTCGCCCGCGCCGCGGTGGCGCGAGGAGCCCGGGTCACCCTGGTCTCCGCCAACGTCGCGCTGCCCGATCCGGCCGGCGTGGACCTGGTACGGGTCGGTACGACCGCCGAGCTGCGCGACGCCACGTTGACGGCTGCCGACCGCGCGGACGCGGTGGTGCTGGCGGCGGCTCCCGCCGATTTCCGTCCGGCGACGTACGCGACTGGCAAAATCAAGAAGTCGGACGACGGCAGCGCGCCCACAATTGAGCTCGTCGCGAACCCGGACATCGCCGCCGAGCTCGGGAAGCGTCGTCGCCCGGAGCAGGTGCTGGTGGTCTTCGCCGCGGAGACCAGTGACGCCGAGGCCAACGGTCGAGCCAAGCTCGCCCGTAAGCGGGCGGATCTCATCGTCATCAACGAGGTCGGCCCGGACCGGGTTTTTGGCGCCGACACCAACGCGGCGACTGTCATCGGCGCGGACGGATCGGTCAGCCGGATGCCCGAGCAGTCCAAGGAAGACCTCGCCGACGGTGTCTGGGACCTCATCGTCTCCCGGCTGGCCGGCTGTCCCGGATAGCTGGATCAGTGCGCGATAGGGGGATCCGGTACCGGGCGCGAGTGACTAAACTGCCGCGGAACGAGTTTCCCTGACTTAGGAGTGCCGTGACACGCCGCCTCTTCACTTCCGAATCGGTCACCGAAGGTCACCCTGACAAGATTGCTGACCAGATCAGTGACGGGATCCTCGATGCGTTGCTGGCAGAGGACCCGCGTAGCCGGGTTGCAGTGGAGACGCTGATCACAACCGGTCAGGTGCATGTTGCGGGTGAGGTAACCACCCAGGCCTACGCCGACATCCCGTCGATCGTGCGTCGGACGATTCTGGATATTGGTTACGACTCGTCGCGAAAGGGCTTCGACGGGGCGTCCTGCGGGGTAAGTGTGTCGATTGGGTCACAGTCGGCAGATATCGCCCAGGGCGTCGACAACGCGTTTGAGCTGCGTACCGGTGCGTCCGAGCACGTGTTGGATGCGCAGGGCGCTGGCGACCAGGGGATGATGTTCGGGTTCGCCTGCTCGGAGACCCCGGAGTTGATGCCGATGCCGATCGCGTTGGCGCATCGGCTGTCCCGCCGCCTGGCACAGGTGCGGCGCGACGGTGTGGTGCCGTACCTGCGTCCGGATGGCAAGACGCAGGTGACGGTGGAGTACGAGGGACTGCGGCCGGTGCGGCTGAACACCGTGCTGGTGTCGTCGCAGCACGCGGCAGATGTGTCGCTGGAGTCGCTGCTGACGCCGGACATCCGGGAGCACGTGATCGCACCGGAGGTCGAGAGTCTCGGGCTGGGGCTGGACACCGAAGACTACCGGCTGCTGGTGAATCCGACGGGCCGGTTCGAGGTTGGCGGCCCGATGGGAGATGCGGGCCTGACCGGCCGGAAGATCATCGTGGACACCTACGGCGGGTACGCGCGGCACGGCGGCGGAGCGTTCTCGGGCAAGGACCCATCCAAGGTGGACCGCTCGGCGGCGTACGCGATGCGGTGGGTGGCCAAGAACGTGGTGGCGGCCGGGCTGGCGGAGCGGTGCGAGGCGCAGGTGGCGTACGCCATCGGCAAGGCGCAGCCGGTGAGCCTGTTCCTGGAGACGTTCGGCACCGAGACGGTGCCGGTGGAGCGGATCGAGAAGGCGGTGACGGAGGTGTTCGACCTTCGGCCGGCGGCGATCATCCGGGACCTGAAGTTGATGCGGCCGATCTACTCGCAGACCGCGGCGTACGGACACTTCGGTCGAGAACTTCCCGACTTCACCTGGGAGAGCACCGACCGCGCCGCTGACCTCAAGTCGGTAGCGGGCGCCTGAGTAATACCCCGCGTAGCGACCGGCGGCCCGCGAACGGGTCGCCGGTCGCTCGTGTCTGCGTGGACGTTCCCCTGGCCCACCTCGATCGACCCTTCGACTACCTGGTGCCCGAGGCGCTCGATGTCGATGCTGTTCCCGGCACCCGGGTGAAGGTCCGCTTCGCCGGTCAGCTCGTCAACGGCTGGCTGTTGGAGCGGGTGAGCGAATCCGCCCACCCCCGGCTCGCGTACCTGGAGAAGGTCGTCTCCCCGGAGCCGGCCCTCGCTCCGGAGATCGCCCGCCTGGCCCGCGCCGTCGCCGACCGGTACGCCGGCAGCCTTGCCGACGTGCTTCGCCTCGCTGTTCCGCCCCGGCACGCCCGGGTCGAGAAGGAGCCGCAACCGCCCCCCGCGGCGGATCCGGCCGGGCCGGATGCGGGAATCGGGCCGGATGCGGGAATCGGGCCGGATGCGGGAATCGGGCCGGTTGATCCGGTTGGTTGGTCGGGCTACCCGACTGGCCCAGCCCTCCTGCGGGCCCTCGCCGACGGCCGTGCCCCCCGCGCGGTCTGGTCCGCTCTGCCGGGGGAGGAGTGGCCCGCCCGCTACGCCGAGGCGGTCGCGGCGACCGTCGCCGGTGGCCGGAGCGCGGTCGTGGTCGTCGCCGACGCCCGGGACCTCGACCGGCTCGACTCGGCGTTGACCGCCGTGCTCGGCCCCGGCCGGCACGTCCAACTGACCGCCGCGCTCGGTCCGGCCCGCCGCTACCGGGCGTTCCTCGCCGCCCGGCGGGGTCAGGTACCGGTGGTGATCGGCACCCGGGCCGCCATGTTCGCGCCGGTGCCGCGACTCGGTCTCGTCGCCATCTGGGACGACGGTGACGACCTGCACGCCGAGCCCCGCGCCCCCTACCCGCACGCCCGCGAGGTGTTGCTGACCCGCGCCCAGCTGACTGGCGCCGCTGCCCTGATCGGCGGTTATGCCCGAACCGCCGAGGCGCAGCTGCTCGTGGAGACCGGGTGGGCCCGCGAGGTCACGGCCGCCCGCGCCGCCGTCCGGGCGCGGATGCCGGCGATCGCCCCCACCGGCGACGACCCCCAGCTGGCCCGGGACCCGGGTGCAGCTACCGCCCGGTTGCCCAGCCTGGCCTGGACCGTGGCGCGCGCTGCCCTCTCCGCCGATGCGCCGGTCCTCGTCCAGGTGCCGCGGCGTGGCTATCTGCCGGCGGTGGCGTGCGCCACCTGCCGGGCTCCGGCGCGCTGCCTGCACTGCGCCGGGCCGCTCGCGCTTCCCTCGGCGCGGGGCGCGCCGGTCTGCCGCTGGTGCGCCCGCGTCGCCGCCGCATACGCCTGTCCGGAGTGCCGGGGCCGGCGGTTACGCGCCTCGGTCACCGGTGCCCGACGGACGGCGGAGGAACTGGGCCGGGCCTTTCCCGGTGTGCCGGTGCGCACCTCTGGGCGGGAGGAGGTCCTCGCGACGGTCCCCGGTGGCGCCGGGTTGGTCATCACCACCCCGGGTGCCGAGCCGGTGGCCGATGGCGGTTATGGGGCGGTGTTGCTGCTGGACTCGTGGGCCCTGTTGACCCGGGCCGATCTGCGGGCGGGGGAGGAGGCGCTGCGGCGCTGGCTCGCCGCCGCCGCCCTGGCCCGCCCCGGGTCGGACGGCGGCCGGGTGGTGGTGGTCGCCGACGGTGCGCTCGCCCCGGTGCAGGCACTTCTCCGCTGGGACGCTGGCTGGTTCGCGGCCCGCGAACTCGCCGAACGCCGGGAGCTCGGTTTTCCACCGGCGGTGCGGATGGCGAGCGTCACCGGGCCGCCGACGGCCGTCGCCGAGTTGCTCGACGAGTCCCGGCTACCGGCGGAGGCGGAGCTGCTGGGCCCGGTGCCCGCCGACGGCGACCGGGAACGGATGCTGGTCCGGGTTCCCCGTGCCCGGGCCGCGGCCCTGGCCGCCGCCCTGCACTCGGCGGCCGGGGTGCGCACCGCCCGTAAGGCTGCTGATCCACTCCGGCTCCAGGTCGACCCGCTGACCCTCTTCTGATCCAACAACTCAGCGGAAGACGACAGTTACTGAGGGTTGCCGAAGTCGTCGCGACGGACACGCTGTGTGGGGATGGGGGCGGATCCGGGTGGTAGCATCGCCCCTCATGTCGGGCCGGATAAAGGCTCAGGTCATGGTGTGTCGTTCGATACGCCCGGCCGGAGCCGGCGCCGGTTCAACGGCGATGGCGACGGAGCGCGTCGGGTGGCGCGGTGCCGGCGAGTGTTAACAGCCCGCAATCATAGGTGGACCAGTCGTGATCGTTCCTCAATCGATTGTCTTCAACGGCGACCTCGGCAGTGGCAAGAGCACCGTCTCCGTGGAGATCGCCGAGCGCCTCGGCATGCGTCGGGTCAGCGTGGGTGATCTCTACCGGCAGATGGCCCAGGAGCGGCAGATGACCGCGCTCCAGCTCAACCTGCACGCCGAACTGGATCAGGCCGTGGACGGCTATGTCGACCAACTCCAACGGGATATCGCGGCCTCCGGCGAGTGCCTGGTGATGGACTCGCGGCTCGCCTGGCACTTCTTCACCGACGCGCTCAAGGTGCACATGATCACCGAGCCCGGGGAGGCTGCCCGGCGGGTGCTGCTGCGTCCATCTGGCCCGGCCGAGCAGTACACCTCCCTGGAGGAGGCGAAGGCCCGGCTCATGGAGCGCAGCGAAAGTGAGCGGAACCGGTTCATCATCCGCTACGGCGTGGACAAGGCCCAGCTGCGCAACTACGACCTGATCTGTGACACCACCCGGGCTGGCGCCGCCGAGGTGATCGAGCACATCGTCGCCGCGTACGAAGGACGGCTCTGCCCCGAGGTGCTGCGGGAGGCTCCGCCGCTGCTGCTGCTCGACCCGGCCCGGGTGTACCCGACCGAGGACATCGTCACCCTCCGCGGCCGGTGGGACGACGCGTCCGGCGGCGATGCCGCCGCGGCTGGCGACGAGCCGCTGGAGCCGCTGCGGATTGGTTACACCGGGGAGCACTTCTTCGTTGTGGACGGGCACCGTCGACTCAGCGCCGCGTTGCAGGACGGGTGCCGGCTGGTGCCCGCCCGGCTCGTCGCCGAGGTTGACGAGCCCGTCGTCGGTGGGATGAGTGCGATCGACTACTTCGCGGCCCAGGTCCGGCCCAGCATGATCCACGATTGGTCGGCCGCGCACGGGATCGATCTGCCGCTGCCCGAACCGGCCCTGTTGGGCGGCGGTGCGGTGTTGGCGGGGGAGCCCGGCGTCTGAGCGCCAGGCCGCCATCCCCGTCAACCCCGGACGCAGGGGGTTACGGCCCGCCGACTGAGCGTGCATGATGGGCCACCTGACCCTGATATAGGAGGTGGCGAATGGATGCATCTGAGGCGGTCACACTGCTGATGTCACCGTCGGGCCGGCTCGACCCCTATCCCACGTACGAGCGGTTGCGCGCGCACGGACCGGTGGTTCCGACGGCGGCCGGCTTCTTCGTGGTCACCGGGTACACCGAGGCCGACACGGTGTTGCGAAGCCCCCGGTTCGGGGTGATGGACGACGAAGAGCGCGACGGTGTCTTCCCGCATTGGCAGGAGAGCCCGGCGATGATGTCGATCTCCCGGTCGATGATCCGGGCCAATCCGCCGGACCACAGCCGAATGCGCCGGTTGGCCGCGAAGGCGTTCACCCCGCGCCGGGTCGCCGCCCTCCGCGAGGTGGTAGCCGCCCAGGCCGACGGTCTGGTCGACGAGATGATCCGGGCCGGTCGGGGCGGTGCTCCGGTGGACTTCCTGAGCAGCTTCGCCTATCCGTTGCCGGTCGCGGTGATCTGCGCCCTGCTCGGGGTACCGGCGGCTGACTGGGCTCAGTTTCGGCGCTGGGCCAGTGATCTGACCGGCGTTCTGGAGCCGGAGATCACCCCGCAGGAGTTGGCCGTCGCCGACGCTGGCGCCGGTGAGCTGCGCGACTACTTCACCGAGCTGGTCGCCCAGCGCCGCCGAACCCCCGCCGACGATCTGACCACCGCCCTGGTGCAGGCGCACGACGCCGACGGTGACCGGCTGTCCGGCGAGGAGCTGCTGGCCAACCTCGTGTTGCTGTTGGTCGCGGGCTTCGAGACCACCACGAACCTGCTCGGCAACGGTCTGGTCGTGCTCCTGGACCACCCCGACTCGGTGACCGCCCTGCGGGATCAGCCCGAGCTCGCTCCCGGCTACGTGGAGGAGCTGCTGCGGTACGACTCACCCGTGCAGTTGACCACCCGTACTATCCGCGAGTCGGTGCCTCTCGCCGGGGTTGAGCTGCCCGCGGGGAGCTGGCTGCTGGTGCTGCTCGGCGCGGCCAACCGCGACCCGGCGCGGTTTACTGATCCGGCTCGGTTCGACCCGCGGCGGGCCCAGTCGCCCCCGCTGTCCTTCGGCGCCGGCGCGCACTACTGCCTCGGCGCCGGGCTGGCCCGGCTGGAGGCCCAGGTCGCCTTTCCGCTGTTGCTGCGCCGGCTGCCCGAGCTCGCGCTGGCCGGCGAGCCCACCCGCCGGAACCGGCTGACCCTGCGTGGCTACGAGACGCTTCCGGTGACCGTCGGTGCCGTAGCCGCTGATCACGGTACGCCGGCCGGGGTCGCTCTGGGCACTCCGTAGACTGGTACGGCACGCCCGTTGCCAAGCCCACGAAGGAGCCAATCCGCGTGACCGTCCAGCCCATCCGCCTCTTCGGCGACCCGGTGCTGCGCACGCCGGCCGACCCGGTGGTCGACTTCGATGTCGAACTGCGCAAGCTTGTCGCTGACCTGATCGACACGATGCGTGAGCAGAACGGCGCCGGTCTGGCCGCGCCGCAGCTCGGCGTGGGCCTGCGGGTGTTCGCCTTCGACGTGGACGACATGGTCGGTCACCTGGTCAACCCGGTGTTGGAGTTCCCCGACGCCGAGGAGCAGGACGGCCCGGAAGGCTGCCTGTCGCTGCCGGGTCTGTACTTCGACACGAAGCGCCGGCAGAACGTGGTTGCCAAGGGCTTCAACGGCTACGGCGATCCGGTGCAGATCGTCGGTACCGGTTTGATGTCCCGCTGCGTGCAGCACGAGACCGACCACCTGGACGGGGTGTTGTTCATCGACCGGCTCGATCCGGCCGGCCGCAAGGCGGCGATGAAGGAGATCCGCCGGGCCGAGTGGTACGACCCGGCGGCCCCGCCGACGGTGAAGCTCAGCCCGCACGCCGCCGCCAACCCGTTCGGCCTGGGGCGGTGACCGGCCGATGCGCGTGATCTTCGCCGGCACGCCGGCTGTCGCCGTCCCCACCCTCGCCGCGGTGGCCGCCTCCCGGCATGAACTGGTAGCGGTTCTCACCCGCCCGGATGCTCCGGCGGGCCGGGGCCGGGGCCTATCCCGTTCCCCGGTGGGCGCCTGGGCCGACGAGCACGGCGTCGAGGTCCTCACCCCGGCCCGGCCGCGGGAGCCGGAGTTCCTCGACCGGCTGCGCACCCTGGCACCGGATTGTGTGCCCGTCGTCGCGTACGGCGCGCTGGTCCCGCCGGCCGCCCTGGAGATTCCGCGGCACGGCTGGGTCAACCTGCACTTCTCCCTGTTGCCCGCCTGGCGCGGCGCGGCTCCCGTGCAGCACGCCCTGCTGCACGGCGACGAGGTGACCGGTGCCAGTGTCTTCCAGCTCGAGGAGGGCCTGGACACGGGCCCGGTGTACGGCACCGTCACCGACGAGGTTCGGCCCGCCGACACCTCGGGCGACCTGCTGGAGCGGCTGGCGCACTCCGGCGCCGAGCTGCTGATCGCGGTGCTGGATGCGATCGAGGCGGGCGGCGCACGGGCGCAGCCGCAACCGAACGACGGGGTGAGCCTGGCGCCGAAACTGACCGTGGCGGACGCCCGGGTGCGTTGGGGTGACCCCGCCTTCGCCGTGGACCGGCGCGTCCGGGCCTGCTCCCCGGCTCCCGGCCCGTGGACGACCTTCCGCGACGAGCGGGTCAAGCTCGGCCCGGTCACCCTCGTCGCCGATGGCCCCGAGCTGAAGCCCGGTGAGCTGTTGGTGGAGAAAGCCCGGGTGCTTGCCGGCACCGCCACCACCCCGGTTGCGCTCGGTGAGATCCGGGCGGCGGGCAAGAAGGCGATGCCGGCGAGTGACTGGGCACGCGGCGTCCGGGTGAGCGCTGGGGAGGTCCTGGCATGACGGGCCCGGTAGACGGCCAGGACGTGGACCGGGCCGGTGGTTTCCGGGCCGGTCGTCCCGCCGCCGGCCGCGGTCGCTCCGGTGCCGGACCCGAGCGCCGCCCGGAGCGGCGGGGTCGTGGCGGCGAGCGGCCGACGGCAGGCGGGCGCGGCCGCCCCACCGGCCGGAGCGCCGCTGACCTGCCCCGGCACGCCGCGTATCAGGCGGTCGCCGCGGTCAACCGGGACGACGCGTACGCCAACCTTGTGCTCCCGGCGATCCTGCGCGACGCGGGTCTGGTCGGCCGGGACGCCGCCTTCGCCACCGAGCTGACGTACGGGACGCTGCGCCGGCTCGGAACCCTCGACGCGATCCTCACCGAGGCCGCCGGCCGGGACGTGTCCCGCATCGATCCGCCGGTTCGGGACGCTTTGCGGCTCGGCGCGTACCAACTGCTCCACACCCGGGTGCCCGCCCACGCCGCGGTCTCGGCAACGGTTGACCTGGTCCGCTCGGTCGGACCGGGGGCGACGGGTTTCGCCAACGCGGTGCTCCGAGTGGTCGCCAGCCGGGATAACGACGCCTGGGTGGCCCGGCTCGCCCCGCCGCTGGAGACCGACCCGATCGGGCACCTGGCACTCGCGTACAGCCATCCGCAGTGGATCGTGCGGGCGTTCGCCGAGGCGCTCGGCGGCGACCTCGGTGAGACCACCCGGTTGCTGATCGAGGACAACGAGCGTCCGCCGGTGCACCTCTGCGCCCGCCCGGGGTTGGCCGATCCGGTGGCCCTGGCCGATGAGGTCGGCGGTGCCCCGGGTGCCTTCTCCCCGTACGCGGTCTACTCCGGTGGGGGCGCCCCCGGCGACCTGCCGGCGCTCATCGAGGGGCGGGCCCATGTCCAGGACGAGGGCTCTCAACTGGTGGCCGACGCTCTCACGGTGGCGCCGCTGGACGGCCCCGACGGTCGCTGGCTCGACCTGTGCGCGGGGCCCGGGGGCAAGTCCGGCCTGCTCGGTGCCATCGCCGCCCAGCGTGGTGCGCGCCTGACCGCGGTGGAGGTGTCCGAGCACCGGGCCCGTCTTGTCCAGCAGGCCACCCGCGATCTGCCGGTGACCGTGCTCAACACGGATGGTCGTACCGTCGGCGCGACGCCGAAGCTCGCGGAGGGGCACTTCGACCGGGCGCTGGTGGACGCGCCCTGCACCGGTCTGGGCTCGCTGCGCCGGCGACCCGAGTCACGCTGGCGCCGGCAGCCGTCGGACCTGCCGGCGTTGACCCGGTTGCAGCGGGAACTGCTCAGCGCGGGGCTGCGGGCGGTCCGCCCGGGTGGCCTGGTGGCATACGTGACCTGTTCGCCGCACGTCGTCGAGACGCACGTGACGGTGACCGAGGCGGCGCGCCGCGCGGGGGTGCCGGTCGACTTCGTTGACGCCCGTCCGCTGTTGCCGACGGGAATGCCGGGGCTCGGTGACGGGCCGACGGTGCAGCTGTGGCCGCACCGGCACGGCACCGACGCCATGTTCCTGGCGGTGCTGCGCCGGGGCTGACCCTGGCGGTGCTGGGTCGCGGCTGACCCTGGCGGTGCTGCGCCGGGGTTGAGCTGGTCCCGTGCCGTTCGGTCGGGCGCGTTCCGTTGACCCGCCGGGGTGGTCAGTCCGCGCGATGCGCGGCGTGACCACCCCGGTTCGGCCAGCCCGGGCCGTCAACCGTCCCGGACGCGGCCCGCAAACAGCGGTCTGCACTACAGCGGCAGGCCGGCCTTGCCCGCGTCCTTCATCGACCGGGTCAGGTTCCGCTCGTCGAGCCAGAGAAAGCACTGCACCCCCCGGTTGCCGGTGAGCCACTGATCCTCCGACGGGCTGTAGTAGATGTAGCCGGTGCGGTACTCCACGTCGCTGCGGGGCACCCCGGCGTACTCGGCAATCAGCTTGTAGCAGTCCTTGCCGGTCCGGTCCTCGTTGTCCTCGAACTCGGCGTAGTCGGTGTCCGGTGCGGTCCAGGCGCCGACGAACTCGGCGTGGTGCTTCTTGGTGCAGGCCACCGGTGCCATCGTGTCGACCTGGTCGTCGTTCAGGGTCGGCTCGAAGCAGGTGTGCCGAAGCGGGGAGTCGCCCTTGAGCGCGCCAACCAGGCTGGCGGTGCGGGACACCGCGCTCGGATCGTCCAGGCTCTCCTGCTCGCCGACGTCGCAGCGGAACCAGCGGAAGCCACCCTCCCATCCAGCTCGCGATGGGAAAATGACGCCGAGGCCGATCCGTCCGCTGCGCCAGTCGGCGCCCAGTGCCTCGTTCACCTCCTGCTCACAGGTGGCGTAGGCGGTGTGCATCTCGGCCGAGCCGGCTTTCGGTGGCCGGGTGCCCGTCGCGTCGGCCCCGGTCAGCGTGCCAACGTACAGGGTCTCCAAGATGTGCGGCTGGTCGCAGGGAGTCGGCGTGTACGCGCTGCGGTAGCCGACCTCGGTTATGGTGGGATGGCAGGTGCCCGCCTCGGGCGTGAAACCCGTAGCGGCGGCGAGGGGGGCCCAGTCGTCAACCAGGTCGCCGTCGGTTCCCGGCGGTGCGGCAGCACATCCGGCGAGCGTCAGGGCCACCACGGTGGCGGACAGCGTGACTCGTTTCATCCGGCGGCCTCCCCGGGCGCGGTAGGTATGGCGTCGAACACGCCACGGTGCGGCAGCTTACGGCACGTGGCAAACCGGTTCCGGTGTGCCGCCGGCAAACCTCGGTAGGCGTCGCCCGTCCGCCGGATCGCCCGTCCACGACCGTTGTGGAGCGACGGCGTCGCCGGGCGTCCCGGCCACAATGGTGAGTTTCCTTCGGGTAGCCGCGAGGCGCACCTGAACGGCCCGGTGGGGGCCGCACCGGTGGCGACGGGGGGCTGCGTTCGTACACTGGCCTCGTGACCGTACCGCTGCCAATCGTCGCTCCGAGCATTCTGGCCGCCGACTTCGCCCGTCTCGCCGACGAGGTCCGTGCCATCGAAGACACCGCCGACTGGGTGCACGTGGATGTCATGGACAACCACTTCGTGCCGAATCTGACGATCGGGTTGCCGGTCGTGCAGAGCCTGCGGGCCGCCACCCGGCTTCCCTTTGACGTGCACCTCATGATCGAGGATCCGCGGCGGTGGGCGCCCGGCTACGCCGACGCCGGGGCGTACAACGTGACGTTTCACGCCGAGGCCTGTGCCGACCCGGTAGCGCTGGCCAAGGAGCTCCGGTCGGCCGGTGCGAAGGCGGGGTTGGCGATTGACCGGGACACCCCGATCGAACCGTACCTGGACCTGCTGCCCAGCTTCGACACTCTGTTGATCATGACGATCAAGGCAGGGTTCGGTGGGCAGCGGTTCATTCCGAACCTGTTGGACAAGGTGCGCACCGCCCGTCGACACGTCAACGCTGGTCACCTGGAGCTGCGCATCGAGGTCGACGGTGGGATCGCCGTGGACACCATCGCCGAGGCCGCCGAGGCGGGCGCGGACGCCTTCGTCGCCGGCACCGCCGTCTTCGGCGCCGACGACCCGGCCGAGGCCGTACGCCGGCTGCGTTCCCTGGCCCGGTGCGCGGCGCCTCGGGCCTGACGTGGAGCCCGACGGGGATCGCCAGGACGTCATTCTGGTCGTTGACGACGACGAGGACATCGCCCGGTTCGTCGAGTTCAACCTGCGGTTGCACGGTTACGAGGTAATCCATGCCGGTGACGGCCAGGCGGCGCTTGAGGTGATCGCGCGGCACCGCCCCGACCTGGCCGTGGTCGATCTGATGATGCCCCGGATGGACGGGTTGGAGCTGACCCGACGGCTTCGGGCCAACCCGATGACCGCCGCCCTCCCGGTGATCATGCTGACCGCCAAGGGGATGACCGTGGACAAGGTGCACGGCCTCAGCGCCGGTGCCGACGACTACCTGGTCAAGCCCTTCGATACTGCCGAGTTGGTGGCCCGGGTCAGCTCCACGCTGCGCCGGAACAAGGAGTTCCGCGAGGTCTCGCCGCTGACCGGGCTACCCGGCAACAGCCGGATCCGTCGGGAGATCGCCGACCGGATCCGGGTCGGGGCCGACTACGCGGTCGGTTACATCGACATTGACCGTTTCAAGAGCGTCAACGACGTCTACGGGTTCGTCCGCGGTGACGACTTCATCTCCGCGCTTGCCCGCAGCCTGCACCAGGCGGTCGTCTCGGTGGGGCTGCCACCGGCCTTCCTGGGCCACGTCGGCGGCGACGACTTCATCTTCGTCAGCACGCCGGAACAGGTCCGGCAACTGACCTCGCAGGTCTCCTCGGACTTCGAGCAGGCGGCCGACGCGTTGTACGACCCGCCCGACGCTGCCCGCGGCTACGTGGAGCTCAAGGATCGGCGGGGCAACCTACGCCGCGCCGCGCTGGTCACCCTCTCGATCGGCGTCTCGGTCTCGGATGCCGACAAACGGCTCACGAATCCACTGGCGGCGATGACGATCGCCTCCGAGATGAAGTCGGTGGCCAAGAGCCAGCCGGGGTCGTACGTGGCGGTGGACCGGCGTCGCGGGGTGTCGGATTCGAGTCATCGTTCTGTGAAGTAGCGCGCTGGGGGTAGCCGTTGGCCCCCCAGAACGTGTAAGACTTCGGGTAGTACCCACCACGCGCTGGCGGGACTCGGTGTAATTCCGAACCGGCGGTGATCCACGGCCTGACCGTGGTAAGCCCGCGACCCGGGAGCGGTTCGTCCGCCCGGTGGACCTGGTGAAAATCCGGGGCCGACGGTTGGGTGCGGGCCTGCCCGCGTCCAGACAGTCCGGATGGGAGACAGCGCGCGGGACGGACGGGCCCTGCCCGGCCGCCGGTTTCGGCGTGCCGTGCGGTCCTCCCGGGGCGGCTGTGCCGTTCCCGGATTTCCGCCACCGCACGCCTGCGGCCCGATGCCGCCGCTCCCATCGCCGCCCGCGCACCGACCGGCGGGCGGGAGGGCAAGGCATGGCCGGCGTCTCCGTAGATGAGGCGATGCGTCGCGCAGTTGAACTTGCCGCGCGCGGCCTCGGTACCACCAGCCCCAACCCGGTCGTCGGCTGCGTGCTGCTTGACCCGGGCGGTCAGGTCGTCGGTGAGGGCTTCCACGCGTACGCCGGTGGGCCGCACGCCGAGATCGTCGCGCTCGCCCACGCGGGGGAGCGTGCGCGGGGCGGCACCGCGGTGGTCACGCTGGAACCCTGCGATCACACCGGCCGTACGGGCCCGTGCAGCACCGCTCTGGTGCAGGCGGGCGTCGCCCGGGTGGTGATCGCCGTACCCGACCCGAACCAGGCTGCCTCCGGTGGTGCCGCCACGCTGCGGGCCGCCGGGATCCGGGTCGACCTGGGCGTACGCGCCGTTGAGGCGGAGGCGGGCAACATCGCGTGGCTGACCTCAACGCGTCGGGGCTGGCCGTACCTCGTCTGGAAGTACGCGGCGACGCTGGACGGGCGGTCCGCCGCGGCCGACGGCACCAGCATGTGGATCACTTCCGAGGCGGCCCGGATGGATGTACACGCGCTGCGCGGCACGGTGGATGCCGTTATCGCCGGGGTGGGTACCGTCCTCGCCGACGACCCGCGCCTGACCGTTCGGAACCTGCGCGACGGCAGCCTCGCCATCCGGCAGCCGCTGCGGGTGGTGGTGGACTCGGCGGGCCGGACCCCGGCCGGAGCCCGGGTCCGCGACGACGCCGCGTCCACCTGGATCGCCACCGCCGAGGAGGTTGGTACCGATTCGGTGGGCCGAGTCGATCTGTCGGCGCTGCTCGCCGCGCTTCACCAGCGCGGGGTGCGCGCCGCGCTGCTGGAGGGAGGGCCGCGGCTGGCCGGCGCCTTCCTCGCCGCCGGGTTGGTAGACAAGATCGTCGGCTACGTCGCGCCCCGGTTGCTCGGTGCCGGCCCTACCGCGTTGGCGGACGCGGGGGTGACCACGATCACTGATGCCATCGACTGTGAGGTCGTGGACGTTACCCAGGTTGGTCCCGACCTGCGGATCACCGCACTGCCCCGGAAGAGGGAGGGCTGAGATGTTCACCGGCATCGTCGAGGAACTCGGTGCGGTCATCCGCATCGCGGAGAGCGCGGAGGATTCCGCGGTGGTCACCATCGACGGCCCGCTGGTCGTCGCCGACGCCAAGCCCGGTGACTCCATCGCGGTCAACGGAGTCTGCCTGACCGTGGTGGAACTCGCCGGCGGTACCTTCACCGCCGACGTGATGGGCGAGACGTTGCGGCGCTCCGCGCTCGGCGCGCTGCGCGTCGGTGACCGGGTGAACCTGGAGCGGGCCGCCATCCTCGGCAGCCACCTCGGTGGCCACCTGGTGCAGGGGCATGTCAACGGTGTTGGCGAGCTGCTGGCCCGGGAACCGGCCGCGCGGTGGGAGACGGTCCGCTTCCGCCTGCCCACCGACCTGGCTCGCTATGTGGTGACGAAGGGGTCGATCACCGTTGACGGGGTGTCCCTGACCGTGGCGGGTGTCGGGCCCGACTGGTTCGAGGTGGGCCTGATCCCCACCACCCTGCGGCTGACGACACTGGGCTCCCGGAGCATCGGCGACATCGTCAACCTCGAGGTCGACGTCCTGGCCAAATACGTCGAGCGGTTGCTCGGCGGTGGCCAGCTGGCCGGGCCGGCCGACCTGCCCGCCGCTGACGACCTGCCCGCCGCTGTTGACCTGCCCGCCGCTGTTGACCGGCCCGGTACCGCGCCGGTGGGCGGGCCGGCGTGATGGGGCCGCTCGGCTGGCTGCTGGACGCGCAGGTGAGCCTCGCCGGCTCGCCGGTGCTGGTCCGCGAGATCGTCGGCAACGTCTTCGGCCTGGCCGCTGCGATGTTCGGCCTGCGCCGGGTGGTGTGGGCCTGGCCGGTCGGCATGATCGGTAACGCGCTGCTGTTCACCGTCTTCCTCGGCGGAGCGTTCGCCACCCCACAGGCACATGACCTCTACGGCCAGGCGGGCCGGCAGGTCTTCTTCTTCGGGATCGGCCTCTACGGCTGGTGGCGCTGGTCACGGAATCGCCGCCGGGGCGGCGACGGTTCCGCCGCTGCGGTGGAGCCCCGCTGGGCCACCGGGCGGGAGCGGCTCGTACTGCTGGTGGCTGCCATCGTCGGGATCGCCGTCAGCTACCCGGTCCTCGCCGCCCTGGGCTCGTGGGGGCCGCTGCCGGATGCCTGGATCCTGACCGGCAGCCTGCTCGCCACGTACGGCATGGCCCGTGGATATGTGGACTTCTGGCTGATCTGGATCGCCGTCGACGTGGTCGGACTGCCACTGCTGCTGCGCGGCGGGTTCTACCCTTCGGCGGCCATGTACCTCGTCTACGGCGCCTTCTGCGTCTGGGGACTCGCCGCCTGGTGGCGGACGTCGCGTGCTGCTCGTACCGACCTCGTGCCGATTCCATCGAGCTATGCGGAGGCTGCGGCGTGACCACTTTTGCCAGGATCGAACGAGCGATGGCGGAGATCAACGCCGGCCGGCCCGTCGTCGTGGTCGACGACGCCAACCGGGAGAACGAGGGCGACCTGATCTTCGCGGCCGAGCTGGCCACGCCCGAGCTGGTCGCCTTTATGGTCCGCTACACCTCCGGCTACATCTGTGCGGCGTTGACCGAGGGTGAGTGTGAGCGGCTGGACCTGCCGCCGATGCACCACACCAATCAGGACCGGCGCGGCACCGCCTACACGGTGACCGTGGATGCCCGGGAGGGCGTGAGTACCGGCATCTCCGCCGCCGACCGGGCACACACGATCCGGCTGCTCGCCGACCCCGGCACCGGGCCGGAGGATCTGGCCCGGCCCGGTCACGTGGTCCCGCTGCGGGCCCGCGAGGGGGGTGTGTTGCGCCGGCCCGGTCACACCGAGGCCGCGACCGACCTCACCCGGCTGGCCGGGCTACGCCCCGTGGGCGTCCTCTGCGAGCTGGTCAACGACGACGGCACCATGATGCGGGGCCCGGACCTGGAGCGGTTCTGCGCCGAGCACTCGCTGCTCCTGGTCACCATCGCGGACCTGATCGCGTATCGCCGGCGGACGGAGAAGCAGGTCGAGCTGGTCGCCGAGGCGCGGCTCCCCACCCGGCACGGGGTCTTCCGGGCACTGGGGTACTGCGGCGACTACGACTCGGCCGAGCACGTCGCCCTGGTGCTGGGTGATCTCGGCGACGGGCGGGACGTGCTGGTACGGGTGCACTCCGAGTGCCTCACCGGTGACGTCTTCGGCTCGTTGCGCTGCGACTGTGGCCCGCAACTGGACGCTGCCCTGGAGCGGGTCGCCCAGGAAGGCCGCGGAGTCGTGCTCTACCTCCGTGGCCACGAGGGGCGCGGCATCGGGCTGTTGCACAAGCTCCAGGCGTACCAGTTGCAGGACCTGGGCCGGGACACCGTGGACGCGAACCTGGAGCTCGGCCTGCCCGCGGACGCGCGGGACTACGGCACCGGGGCGCAGATCCTCTACGACCTGGGGGTGCGGTCGATGCGGCTGTTGACCAACAATCCGGCCAAGCGGGCTGGCCTGGAGGGGTACGGCCTGACCGTCACCGGCCGCCTGGACCTGCCGGTTCGCCCGCACCCCGAGAACGTGGACTACCTGCGAACCAAGCGGGACCGGATGGGACATCTGTTGGAGTTCGACGAGGTTGTCGAGGCGCCGACGGGCCGCACCGTCGTCGGTGATGGGATTGGAGCATAGGGATGGCGGGCTTCGGGGAACCGGGTATCGATGCTGTTGTTGCCGCGGGTATGACCGTTGGGGTGGTCGCTGCCCGCTGGCACGGCGAGCTCACCGACCACATGCTCGACCGGGCAGTTGCTGCCGCCGAAGCGTGTGGGGCCGGTGCCACGGTGGCCCGCGTGGCCGGCTCGGTGGAGCTACCCGTGGTGGCGCAGGCGCTCGCCCGGCGCTGCGACGCGGTGGTGGCGCTCGGGGTGGTGGTCCGGGGGGCCACCGCTCACTTCGACTACGTCTGCCGGTCGGTTACCGATGGGCTTACCCGGGTCGCCCTGGATGAGGGGAAGCCGGTGGGGCACGGTGTGCTGACCGTGGAGACGATCGAGCAGGCTCGGGACCGGGCCGGGCTGCCCGGGTCGGCGGAGGACAAGGGCTGGGCGACGACCGTCGCGGTCCTCGACGCGGCGCTCGCGGTTCGGGGCCTGGCTGGCGCCGCCCCGCGGGTGGGCTTCGGCGCCTGACGCTTCGGCATCGTGGGACACACCGGTCCCGGTGGAGCAGCGGTGGCCGGCCGGTTGCAAGAATCGACCCTGTGAAGACGTTCGAGGAGTTGTTTGCCGAGCTGCAGGCCAAGGCCGCTGCCGGCACCCCCGGCTCGGGCACCGTCGCAGCCCTGGACAAGGGGGTGCACTTCGTCGGCAAGAAGGTCGTCGAGGAGGCGGCCGAGTCCTGGATGGCAGCCGAGCACGAGGGGCCCGAGCGGACCGCCGAGGAGCTCTCCCAGCTGCTCTACCAGGTGCAGGTGTTGATGCTCGCTACTGGCCTCGACCTCGAGGACGTCTACCGACATCTGTGAGTGTCCCCGTGCCGACCGACCCTCCCGCTTTTTCGACAAGGAGCATTCCGCCATGCTGCGAGTCGCGGTACCCAACAAGGGGACCTTGGCCGAGAAGGCCGCTCAGATGTTGCGCGAGGCGGGCTACCGCCAGCGAACCGACCCGAAGGACCTGGTCTGCCGGGACGAGTCGAACGACATTGAGTTCTTCTACCTGCGTCCCAAGGACATCGCCACCTACGTCGGCTCCGGGGACCTGGACGTCGGCATCACCGGCCGGGACCTCCTGGTCGACTCCGGTGCGCCCGCCACCGAGGTGGTCGACCTGGCTTTCGGCCAGGCCACCTTCCGATTCGCCGCCCGCCCCGAGGACATCGCTTCGGGGCAGGACCTGGACGGGCGTCGGGTCGCTACCGCGTACCCCGGCCTGGTGGAGCGGCACCTCGCCGAGTTGGGCGTCAAGGCCGACGTGATCCGCCTGGACGGCGCGGTGGAGAACGCCATCCGGCTGGGCCTCGCCGACGTGGTCGCCGATGTGGTGGAGACCGGTGCCACGCTGCGTCAGGCCGGCCTGGTGGTCTTCGGTGAGCCGCTGCTGCGTTCGTCCGCCGTCCTGGTCTGCCGCTCTGCCGCGCCGCCCCACCCGCAGTGTGAGCTGCTGCTCCGCCGTCTGCAGAGCGTGCTCGTCGCCCGGCGTTACGTGATGCTGACGTACGACGTCCCGGCCGACCTGTTGGCTCGGGCCAGTTCGTTGACTCCGGGCATCGAGTCGCCCACCGTCTCCCGGCTGCACCGGGAGGGCTGGGTAGCGGTGCAGGCGATGGTGCTCCGCGACGATGTGCACCGGATCATGGACGAGTTGTACCAGGTCGGCGCCCGCGCGATCCTGGTCACGGACATTCAGGCCTGCCGGCTCTGATCCGGGCCGGGAATGCGAAGCCGGGCTGGGAATGCGAAGCCGGGCCGGGAGCAGCCGGGACTTCCGTCCCCGGACGGGCCGCCGTGCCGGCCCGCCTCCGGCCGTGGTGAGCTGCCCCCGCCGGCGTCTCGCCGCGCCCGGCTGTGTGCCGGGCGCGGGCGGCCCGGGTGTGGGTGGCAGACTGGTGCGGTGAGCGAAACCGAAGCGTTCCGGATTCGGCCCCGGCGCATCCGGCTGGTCTGCTGGGCCTCGGCGATTGCCCTGGTGCTGCTGTTCACGGTGCTGGCGACGTCGCTGCACGGTGCGACCGGCAGCGGCTATGGCTCGTTTCAGCGCGGCGACCAACTCGGCATGGTCGGTCTCGGTGTGCTCGGCGCGCTTGCCTTCCTGCTCTTCACCCGGCCGCGGGTGGAGGCTGACGCGCAGCGGGTCCGGGTGCAGAACGTGATCGGCTCGTACGAGCTGCCCTGGGAGCTTGTCCGTGGCGTCCGGTTCGACCGCGGGGCGCCCTGGGCCAGCCTTGAGCTGCACGATGACGACTTGGTGCCGATGCTTGCTCTCCAGGCCGCCGACAAGGAGCTTGCGGTGGACGCGGTCCGCCGGCTGCGCCGGCTGCACCAGGCCCGGCTGGCTGCGGGCACCGCCGCAACTGACCCCGGCGGCCACTGACCCTGGCCGCCACTGACCCTGCCGGCCACTGACAGCGGCGGTCGGCGGCGCGGGGCTGATGCCCGGTTTGGGGTGGACCGGCGCGGGGTGTAGGCTACGGGAAACGACCAGGCTAGCTGCGGCTTCGCGGCTGGCTTTGAAAGCGGAGCGCCTGCTCCCACCTGAGTCGCCGCGCGGCGGCCGGGTCCGGTCCCCGATTCCGAGCACGCCTCGGTGTCGGATGCGCGACTATCTGGTCGTGTCGACCGGTCGAGCGGGCCCCGGCAGCTGCCGGGGCCTTCTGCTTTCCGGGTCGGCTCCCACCCGGGAGCCGCCGGGTCGGCAATGCAGAAGACTCGACTCGAGGAGGCCCCATCAGCGTCGAACCACGCGTGAACGAGCAGATCCGGGCACGTGAGGTCCGACTGGTCGGCCCCGAGGGTGAGCAGGTGGGCATCGTCCCGCTGGAGCGCGCCCTTCAGCTGGCCGCGGACGTCGACCTGGACCTGGTCGAGGTTGCGCCAATGGCGCGCCCGCCGGTGTGCAAGCTCATGGACTTCGGCAAGTTCAAGTATGAGAGCGCACTGAAGGCGCGCGAAGCGCGGCGTAATCAGCAGCAGACCGTCATCAAGGAAATGAAGCTGCGGCCTAAGATCGATCCGCATGACTACGAGACCAAGAAGGGTCACGTGGTGCGGTTCCTCAAGGCGGGCGACAAGGTCAAGGTGACGATCATGTTCCGGGGTCGCGAGCAGAGCCGCCCGGAGCTGGGCTACCGGCTCCTGCGTCGGCTCGAGTCCGAGATCTCGGAGCTGGGGTACGTCGAGGCCGCGCCGAAGCAGGACGGTCGAAACATGATCATGGTGCTCGCACCGCACCGCGCCACCAAGGCTGCCGCCACGGCGGCCCGCGGCGGCGCGTTGCCGCGGGGCGAGCGGGAGTCCGGTGCCGCCGCGGCAGCACCGCCGGCCGAGGCGGCCGGACCCGCCGGAACTGCCGGCGAGTAGCAGGGGAGAAGACGTTCCACATGCCGAAGATGAAAAGCCACACCGGGATGGGCAAGCGCGTCCGGGTGACCGGCAAAGGCAAGATCGTGAAGCAGCAGGCCGGCCTGCGCCACCTCCTGGAGGGGAAGTCCTCCACCCGTACCCGCCGGTTGACCGGGCGGGTCGAGGTGGCCAAGTCGGATGTCAAGCGCATCAAGAAGCTGCTCGGCCGCTGACGCGCGCCACCCTGAACCAACGAAGGAGCTGAGATGGCACGCGTCAAGCGGGCTGTGAACGCCCAGAAGAAGCGCCGTACCCTGCTCGCGACCGCGAGTGGCTACCGCGGTCAGCGCTCGCGGCTGTACCGCAAGGCCAAGGAGCAGGTGCTGCACTCGATGCAGTACTCCTACCGGGACCGTCGCGACCGCAAGGGCGACTTCCGGCAGCTGTGGATCCAGCGGATCAACGCGGGTGCCCGCGCCAACGGGCTCACCTACAACCGCCTGATCCAGGGCCTCAAGCTGGCCGGCATCGAGGTCGACCGGAAGATCCTGGCCGACCTGGCCGTCAACGACGCCGCCGCCTTCGCGGCGATCGTCGAGAAGGCCCGTGCGGCCGTCGCGGAGCAGGGCACCGGCGGCGCCGGGGCCCAGGCCGCCTGATCCACCCACGGCAGCGCGAGGCGTCTCCCATGCAGTCACGATCGCACGGGAGGCGCCTCGACGCCGTCTCCGGACCACTCACCCCCCGCACCCCTCGGATCGTGGCGGCCCGCCGGCTGCACCGCCGCCGGGACCGTGAAGCCACCGGTCGGTTCCTGGCCGAGGGACCACAGGCGGTCCGCGAGGCGCTGGCTCGGTCGGGCACGGTCCTGGAACTCTTCGGTACGCCGGCCGCCCTGGACCGGTACCGGGAGTTGGCCGCCCAGGCCGACGCCGCTGACCTACCCGTCTCCGAGGTAACCGACGCGGCGCTCGCCGGTCTCGCCGAGACGGTCGCGCCCCAGGGCCTGATCGCCGTCTGTCAACATCTCGACCTGCCGCTGGCCACCGCTCTCGCGCGAGCGCCGCGGCTGGTCACCGTCCTCGCCGACATCCGCGATCCGGGCAACGCCGGCACGGTTCTGCGTACCGCTGACGCGGCCGGAGCCCAGACGGTGGTCTTCGCCGGTACGGCGGTCGACCCCTACAACGGCAAGGTGGTGCGGGCGTCGGCGGGCAGCCTGTTCCATGTGGACGTGGTGCGGGCGCCCGATCCGCTGCAGGTGCTCGCCGACCTGCGGGCCGCCGGGCTCGCCGTGTTGGCCACCACCGGGTACGGCGCGGACGACCTGGACGACCTGGTTGATGCCGGCCGGTTGGCCGCCCCCACCGCCTGGGTCTTTGGCTCCGAGGCGCACGGACTGCCCGCCGAGTTGACCGCGGCCGCCGCGGCCCGGGTCCGGGTACCACTGCATGGGCGGGCGGAGAGCCTTAACCTGGCTGCCGCGGCGGCGGTGTGCCTGTACGCTTCAGCGAGAGCGCAGCGCCGGCCGTTGTCCCCGCACCCGGCCGAGGCCACACCTGCGGTCGAGGAAGCAGCAGCGGTTGAGGAAGTAGCCGCGGTGGAGGCAGGAACCGCGATCGAGACCGTAGAGGAGAGCGGCCGCCCGTGAACGCGCAACGGCGTTCGTTTAGCCAGCCCGCCGGTGCCGGCGGGCGGCGGGCCTGACCCGCTCTCCGCACGACTCCCACCGGCGGGCTGCGGCACAGCCGCACGTCCGTAGACTCGCTTCGCCGCCTGACAAGGGCCGGCGCCGCCGTGAGGGAGTGCCTGTACGCCATGTCCTACCGCAACGACCCGTACGACCCGAAGCAGGTTGCCCTGCTCGACCCGGCCGCACTGGCTGAGGCTGTCGCCACCGCCGAGGTGGCGTTCGCCGCCGCCGCCAATCCGGATGAGCTGACCGCGCTGCGCCCGGCCCACCTCGGGGACCGGGCCCCGGCGTCGCTGGCCCGACGTGAGATCGGCGCGTTGCCACCGGCCGCCAAGGCCGATGCCGGCAAGCGGGTCAACGAGGCCCGCCGGTCGATCGAGAGCGCCTACGCCGCGCGCGCGCAGGTACTGGAGCGGGAGCAGGCCGAGCGAATGCTGGTCGAGGAGCGGGTGGATGTCACCCTGCCGTCCGACCGGCGTCCGGTCGGCGCGCGCCACCCGGTCAGTACGTTGATGGAGCAGATCACCGACTTCTTCGTCGGAATGGGCTATGAGGTGGCCGAGGGCCCCGAGGTCGAGTTGGAGTGGACCAACTTCGACGCGCTCAACATCCTGCCGGACCACCCGGCGCGGGGGTTGATGGACACCTTCCACGTCGCGCCGGAGCACTCCGGCATGGTGCTGCGGACCCACACCTCGCCGGTGCAGGCGCGGACGATGCTGACCCGTACGCCGCCGATCCACGTGATCTGCCCGGGCCGGGTCTACCGGACCGACGAGTTGGACGCCACCCACGCGCCGGTCTTCCACCAGGTCGAGGGCCTGGTGGTGGACCGTGGCATCACGATGGCGCACCTGCGCGGCACGCTGGACCACTTTGCTCGGGAGATGTTCGGGCCACAGGCGCGAACCCGCTTCCGGCCGCACTACTTCCCGTTCACCGAGCCGTCGGCGGAGTTCGACGTGTGGTTCCCGGAGCACCGCAGGGGTGCGCAGTGGGTCGAGTGGGGTGGCTGCGGCATGGTGAACCCGCGGGTGTTGCGGGCCTGCGGCATCGACCCGGAGGTCTACTCCGGATTCGCCTTCGGCATGGGCATCGACCGTACGGTCATGTTCCGGCACGGCGTCGGCGACATGCGGGACCTGGTGGAGGGGGACGTCCGGTTCGCCCGGGCGTTCGGGTACGGCGCGTAGGCGCGGGCACGAGTTACGAAGACGGTGATCTGAGTCATGCGAGTTTCTGTCAGTTGGCTGCGTGAGTACGTTGACCTGCCGGCGCACCTGACCCCGGCCGACCTTGAGCAGTCCCTGGTCGGCCTCGGTCTCGAGGTGGAGTCCGTCGTGGACCTGGCCGCTACGGTCACCGGGCCGCTGGTCGTCGGCGAGGTGCGGGAGATTGAGGAGCTGACCGGCTTCAAGAAGCCGATCCGCTTCTGCCGGGTGGACGTGGGGGACGCCAACGGCACCGGCGAGTTGCAGGAGATCGTTTGCGGGGCGCGTAACTTCGCGGTCGGCGACCGGGTGGTGGTGATCCTCCCCGGCGGGGTGCTGCCCGGAGACTTCGCGATCGGGGCGCGCCGGACGTACGGGCGCAACTCCAGGGGCATGATCTGCTCGGTGAAGGAGTTGGGCCTGGGCGACGACCACGCCGGCATCATCGTGCTGCCCGACTCCAGCCCCGCCAAGCCGGGTGACGACGCCCGCCCCGTGGTGGGCCTCGACGACGTGGTGGTCGAGGTGGAGCTGACCCCGGACCGGGGTTACCAGATGTCGGTGCGGGGGATCGCCCGGGAGTTGTCGCACGCCTTCGGGGTGGCGTTCCGGGACCCGGGGCTCGCGTCCGCCCCGGCCGGCACCGAGGCGCCCGCGTACCCGGTGGAGGTGCGGGATCCGGTCGGCTGTGACCGGTTCGCGGCGCGGATGGTACGCGGTGTCAACCCGGCCGCGCCGTCGCCGGCCTGGATGGTCCAGCGGCTCACCACCGCCGGTATCCGCAGCCTCTCGCTGCCGGTCGACATCACCAACTATGTGATGCTCGAGCTGGGCCAGCCGATGCACGCCTTCGACGCCGACCGGATCACCGGCTCGCTGGTGGTCCGCCGGGCGGTGGCGGGGGAGCGGTTGACCACCCTGGACGGGGTGGCGCGCACGCTGGTCGCCGAGGACATGGTGATCTGTGACGCCGGGTTGCCGAACCCGGACCCGGCTGCTGGCGCGGACGCCGGTGTGCCGATCTCGCTCGCCGCCGTGATGGGCGGGGAGAGCAGCGAGGTAGTCGCGGAGACCAACAACGTGTTGTTCGAGGCCGCCCACTGGGATCCGGTGATGGTGGGGCGCACGGCCCGCCGGCACCGGCTGTTCAGCGCGGCGGCCAAGCGGTGGGAGCGGGGTGTTGACCCGGCCCTGCCGTTGGTCGCCGTCGAGCGGGCGGTGCGGCTGCTGGTGGAGCATGGCGGCGGCGCGGCCGGTGCGGAGATCCTCGATATCGATCATGTGTCGGCGCCGACCCCGGTGGTCCTGCCGGCGGATCTGCCAGCTCGACGGGTCGGGGTGGCCTACTCGCCGGACCGGGTGGCTGCCCTGCTCACCGAGGTCGGCTGCACGGTCGTGACCGGCCCGGATCGGCTCGCCGCGGATCCGGGTGCGGTGGGCGTCGCCGCCGGTGGCGCGGTGTCGTTCCTGGTTACTCCGCCGACCTGGCGGCCGGACCTGACCGACCCGGCCGACCTGGTCGAGGAGGTGGTTCGCCTCGACGGCTACGACCGGGTGCCGGCGGTGCTGCCGGTGGCCCCCGCCGGCCGGGGCCTGACCTGGCAGCAGCGGCGCCAGCGGGCGGTGGCCAGGATGCTCGCCGACCAGGGGTACGTGGAGGTGCTCTCGGCGCCGTTCGTGTCGGTCGAGCTGGCTGACCAGCTGGGCCTGCCGGCCGATGATGCCCGGCGGCGGGCGGTGCGGCTGGCCAACCCACTGTCGGAGGAGGAGCCGGCGCTGCGGACGACGTTGCTCGGCCCGCTGCTCGGGGCGCTCCGACGGAACCTGGGCCGAGGCCAGCGGGACCTCGCGCTGTACGAGATCGGTACGGTCTTCCATCCGCGGGCGGCGGCCGGTTCTCCGCCGGCGATGGGGGTGGAGCACCGGCCGTCGGACGCGGAGTTCGCCGCCGCCGACGCGGTGTTGCCGGAGCAGCCGCGGCATGTCGCCGTGGTGCTCGCCGGTGAGGTCGAGCCGGGTGGCTGGTGGGGCGAGGGACGCCCGGCCGGCTGGGCGGATGCGGTCGCGGCGGCCCGGTCGGTGCTCGCCGCCGCTGGCATTCCCGCGGACCGGGTGACCGTGCGAGCCGTGGAGCACGCCCCCTGGCACCCCGGGCGCTGTGCGTCTCTGGTGGTGGATGGCGTGGCGGTCGGGTTCGCGGGCGAGCTGCATCCGGCGGTGGTCGCCGAGCTGGAGCTGCCCCGCCGTACGGCCGCGATGGAGCTGGACCTGGACGCGGTTCCGGCGGCCCCGGTGCGGCAGGCCCCGGTGCTCTCGTCCTTCCCGCCCGCCCTGATCGATGTGGCGCTGGTGGTCGAGGTCGACGTGCCGGTGGCCGAGGTGCAGGGGGCGCTGGTGGCGGGGGCCGGTGCGCTGTTGGAGTCGGTTCGGCTCTTCGACGTGTACGTCGGTGCGCAGCTCGGCGCGGGTCGTCGGTCGTTGGCGTACCAGCTGATCTTCCGGGCGCCGGACCGGACGTTGACGGTGGAGGAGGCGGTCGCGGCGCGGGACGCGGCGGTGGCCTGCGCCGCGGAGCGCTTCGGCGCTACTCTCCGCGGCGTGTGAGGGCAGACCTCGCCGCTTCCCGCTTTCCGCTGAAGGGCCCGCGTCGCGTATCGCGACGCGGGCCCTTCCGGTGGGTAGCGGACGGTGATCCAGAACATAGCCTCATCACCATGCACTGCTTTGTATGATCATGCAGTCACTGTTAACCTTCCCTGCATTGTCATACGGAGGTAGGTATGGGGATCCGAGTTGCGGTCGCTGGGGCGAGCGGTTACGCCGGGGGTGAACTGCTGCGCCTGATCGCCGGGCACCCGGAGTTCGACCTGGTCGCTGCCACCGCGCACAGCCAGGCCGGGCACCGGCTGGACACCGTGCACCCGCAGCTGACCGGGCTGGATCTGGTGCTGGCCAAGACCGACCCGGCGGCCCTGGCCGATGCCGACCTGGTCTTCCTGGCGCTGCCGCACGGCGAGTCGGCGGCGCTGGCCGCGCAGTTGCCGCCGGAGGTGCGCGTGGTCGACCTCGGTGCTGATCACCGGCTGGCCGACCCGTACGCCTGGGCCAACTACTACGGCGGCACCCACGCCGGGCAGTGGACCTACGGCCTGCCCGAGCTACCGGGTCAGCGCGAGCGGATCGCCGCCGCGACCCGGGTGGCCAACCCCGGCTGCTACGCCAGCGCCATCATCCTGGCGCTCGCCCCGCTGATCGCCGCTGGTGCGGCCCAGCCCGCCGACGTGGTGGTGGTGGCCGCCTCCGGGACCTCGGGCGCCGGCCGCGCCGCCAAGGCGCACCTGCTCGCCAGCGAGGTCATGGGGGACCTGTCGCCGTACCGGGTCGGTGCGCACCAGCACGTTCCGGAGATCAAGCAGGCGACCGGGGCGACCAGCCTGTCGTTCACCCCGGTGTTGGCACCGATGCCACGGGGGATCCTCGCGACCGTCACCGCCGTGCCCGTACGGGAGGTCGACCCGCAGGCGGTGCTCGCCGAGGCGTACGCGGACGCGCCCTTCGTGCACGTGCTGCCCGAGGGACGGTGGCCACACACCGCCGCGACCCTCGGCTCCAACTCCTGCCACCTGCAGGCGACCGTTGACGTTGACGCCGGACGGCTGATCGTGGTCAGCGGCCTGGACAACCTCGGGCGGGGCGCGGCCGGCCAGGCGGTGCAGAACGCCAACATCATGCTCGGCCTGCCGGAGGCCACCGGCCTGTCCGTCTGGGGGGTCACCCCGTGAGCGTCACCACTCCCCGTGGATTCCGGGCGGCCGGGGTGTCCGCCGGGCTCAAGGAGGGCGGGGCGGCCGACGTCGCCCTGGTCGTCAACGACGGCCCGCACGCCGGGGCGGCCGGTGTCTTCACCGCCAACCGGGTGAAGGCCGCGCCGGTGCTCTGGACCCAGCAGGTCGTCGGGGGCGGTCTGGTCCGCGCCGTGATCCTCAACTCGGGCGGCGCCAACGCCTGCACCGGTCCCGGTGGCTTCCAGGACACCCACGCCACCGCGGAGCACACCGCGGCGGCACTGACCGCCGTCGCCCCCGGGCTGGCCCTCGGCGCGGGCGAGGTGGCCGTCTGCTCCACCGGTCTGATCGGCGAGCGGCTGCCCATGGACCGGCTCCTGCCCGGGGTCGCTACGGCGGTCGAGGCGTTGCGCCAGGACGGCGGACCGGCCGCCGCCGAGGCCATCATGACCACCGACTCCCGGCCGAAGAACGCGGTCGGTCACGGTACGGGCTTCACCGTCGGTGGGATGGCCAAGGGCGCGGGCATGCTTGCGCCGGCGATGGCCACGATGCTCAGCGTGCTCACCACCGACGCGGTCGCCGACCCGCAGACCCTGGACGCGGCGCTGCGGGCCGCCTGCCGGGTCACCTTCGACCGGGTCGACTCGGACGGGTGCATGTCCACCAACGACACGGTGCTGCTGCTGGCCAGCGGTGCGAGCGGCGTCGCGCCCACCGAGGCCGAGCTGACCGCCGTGGTCACCGCCGTCGCGCACGACCTCGCGCAGCAGCTCGTCGCCGACGCCGAGGGCGCCACCAAGCAGATCACGATCGAGGTGGTCGGCGCGGCGAGCGAGGACGACGCCGTCGAGGTGGGCCGGAGCGTGGCCCGGAACAACCTGGTCAAGACCGCGTTGTTCGGTAACGACCCGAACTGGGGGCGCATCCTCGCCGCCGTCGGCACCACCGCTGCGGCGTTCGAGCCGGAGCGGGTCGATGTGGCCGTGAACGGGGTGTGGGTGTGCCGGGGCGGCGCCGCCGCCGAGGACCGGTCCAAGGTCGACCTCGGGGGCATGGACGTGACGATCTGCATCGACCTGGGGGCGGGCGCGGCCGCGGCGACGATCTGGACCAACGACCTGTCACACGGGTACGTGCACGAGAACTCGGCGTACTCGTCGTGAGCACGGGGATCGCCGCGTGGTGCGGCACCGAGACCGGAGACGGAAGGCAGGTTCGGGCATGAGCATCACCGCGGATCTCACCGGCGCCCAGGCCAAGGCCGCCACGCTGATCGAGGCGCTGCCGTGGCTGGCCCGGTTCGCCGGCTCGACCGTCGTGGTCAAGTACGGCGGCAACGCCATGACTGATCCGGAGCTGCGGCGGGCGTTCGCCGCGGACATGGTCTTTCTCCGTTACGCCGGCCTGAAGCCGGTCGTGGTGCACGGTGGCGGACCGCAGATCTCGGCGATGCTGGACCGCCTCGGCATCGACAGTGAGTTCCGGGGCGGGCTGCGGGTCACCACGCCCGAGGTGATGGACGTGGCCCGGATGGTGCTCCTGGGGCAGGTCGGCCGGGAACTGGTCGGGCTGATCAACGCGCACGGTCCGTTCGCGATGGGGCTCTCCGGCGAGGATGCGGGTCTGTTCACCGCGGTCCGACGCCCGGCGTACGTCAACGGGCTGCCGGTCGACATCGGCCAGGTCGGCGATGTGGAGTCGGCGGACATCTCGGTGGTGACCGACCTGCTCGAGGCCGGCCGGATTCCGGTGCTCTCGACGGTGGCCCCGGATGCGGACGGCGTGCCGCACAACCTGAACGCGGACACCGCCGCGGCGGCGTTGGCGGTCGCGCTGCGGGCGCGCAAGCTGGTCGTCCTGACCGATGTGCCGGGGCTGTACGCCAACTGGCCGGACCGGTCCAGCCTGGTCGGCGAGGTCACCGCGAAGGAGCTGGAGAAGCTGCTGCCGTCCCTGGAGTCGGGGATGGTTCCCAAGATGGAGGCGTGCCTGCGGGCGGTGCGCGGGGGCGTACCCGCCGCGCACGTCGTGGACGGGCGGGTCGCGCACTCGACCCTGCTGGAGATCTTTACCTCGGAAGGCTTCGGAACCATGGTGATTCCCGGATGAGCCCGCTCCGTGACCGCTGGCAAGAGTCCATGATGGACAGCTACGGCACCCCGCCGCTCGCACTGGTCGGCGGCGCTGGCGCCGTGGTGGTCGACGACACCGGCCGGGAGTACGTGGACCTGCTCGGCGGCATCGCCGTCAACACCCTGGGCCACGCCCACCCGGCGGTGGTCTCCGCCGTCTCCAAGCAGGTCGCCACGCTGGGACACGTGTCGAACCTGTACGCCGCCGAGCCGCCGGTGGCCCTGGCCGAGCTGCTGCTCGCCCTCGCCGGCCGACCGGGACGGGTCTTCTTCGCCAACTCGGGCGCCGAAGCGAACGAGACGGCGTTCAAGATCTCCCGGCTCACCGGGCGGACCGAGGTCGTCGCGACCCGGGGCGGCTTCCACGGCCGCACCATGGGGGCGCTGGCCCTCACCGGCCAGCCGGCCAAGGCCGACCCGTTCCGTCCGCTGCCCACCACCGTCACCCACGTCGACTACGGCGACAGCGCCGCGCTGGCGGCGGCTGTCACCGACGCGACCGCGATGGTGATCCTGGAGCCGATCCAGGGGGAGAACGGCATCGTCGTACCGCCGGCCGGCTACCTCGCCGAGGCCCGCCGGATCACCGCCGAGCACGGCGCCCTGCTGGTGCTCGACGAGGTGCAGACCGGGATCGGCCGTACCGGGCACTGGTTCGCCCACCAGGCCGAGGGCATCGAACCGGACGTGGTGACGCTCGCCAAGGGCCTCGGCGGCGGCCTGCCGCTCGGCGCCTGCATCGCCTTCGGCCCCACGGCCGACCTGCTGCGCCCCGGCTCCCACGGCACCACCTTCGGGGGGAACCCGATCAGCTGCGCCGCCGGGCTGGCGGTGCTGTCCACGATCGCCGGCACCGGGCTACTCGACCACGTCGAGCGGGTCGGGGATCAGCTCCGCCGGGGCGTCCAGGCGCTCCACCATCCCCTGGTCGCCGAGGTACGGGGCGCCGGCCTGCTGCTCGGGATCGTGCTGACCACGCCGGTCGCGGCGGTCGCCGTCGAGGCGCTGCGGGAGGCGGGCTTCCTGGCCAACGCGGTGCAGCCGGGTGTCATCCGGCTCGCCCCACCGCTGATTCTCACCGCCGACCAGGCCGACGCCTTCCTGGCGGCCCTGCCGGCGGCCCTCGACGCTGCCAGCTCGATCCCGGCGGCCCTCGACGCGACCAGCGCCGCCGCCGCCGACTCGACCCCGGGCGCCGGACCCCGGTCAACGGCCCGGGGCAACCCCAGCCCGCCGGCCCAACCGGCCAGAATTTCGACCCCTACCACCCCAACCACGACGGAGGCCAGGGCATGATCCGGCACTTCCTGCGGGACGACGACCTCACCCCCGCCGAGCAGGCGACCGTGCTCGACCTGGCCGCCGGGATGAAGGCGGACCGCTTCGGGTACCGCCCCCTGGCCGGCCCGCGAGCGGTGGCGGTGCTCTTCGACAAGCCGAGCCTGCGGACCCGGATGTCCTTCGACGTCGGCATCGCCGAGTTGGGCGGACATTCGCTGGTGGTGGACAGCCAGGTGACCCACCTCGGCCGGGGCGAGACCCTCGCCGACGCCGGACGGGTGCTCTCCCGCTACGTGGCGGCGATCGTGCTGCGGACCCACGGGGACGAGCGGATCGCCGAGATCGCCGCGCACGCGACCGTGCCGGTGGTCAACGCGCTCACCGACACGTACCACCCGTGCCAGCTCCTGGCCGACCTGCTCACCATCCGCGAGCACCTCGGCGGTACCGCCGGGCGGACGCTGGCGTACCTGGGCGACACGGCGAACAACATGTGCCACTCGTACCTGCTGGCCGGCGCCGCCGCCGGCATGCACGTCCGGATCGCCGGGCCGGCCGGGTTCAGCCCGGACCCGGCGGTGCTGGCCCGGGCGGAGAAGATCGCCGCCGGCACCGGCGGGTCGGTGCGTACCGGCACCGACCCGGTGGCGGCGGTCCGCGACGCCGACGCCGTCGCCACCGACACCTGGACCTCGATGGGGCAGGAGTCCGACGGGCTGGACCGGGTCACCCCGTTCCGGCCGTACCAGGTCAACACCGCGCTGCTCGCACACGCCGCGCCGCACGCGATCGTGCTGCACTGCCTGCCCGCGCACCGCGGCGACGAGATCACCGACGAGGTGCTCGACGGCCCGCGCAGCGCCGTCTTCGACCAGGCGGAGAACCGGCTGCACGCCCAGAAGGCGCTGCTGACGTTCCTCCTCGGGACCCCGGACGCGCCAGCATCCGGCAGCACCACCAGGCCGAGCGCATGACCGCCCCGCTGACCCGCGCCGCCCGGCACGCCCGCATCGTCGAACTGATCCGGGACAAGGCGATCCACTCGCAGACCGAGCTGGGCGACCTGCTGGCGGGGGAGGGCATCCAGGCCACCCAGGCGACCCTCTCCCGCGACCTCAAGGAACTCGGCGCGGTCACCGTGCGTGGTGGCGACGGCCGCGGGGTCTACCTGATCCCGGAGGACGGCCAGCGGCCGTTGCGGGAGGCCGAGACCGCGCCGGCGCGTCTGGTGCGCCTGCTGCGTGAGCTGCTCAACGGGGTGGACGCCAGCGGCAACATCGCCGTGCTCCGTACCCCACCGGGTGCGGCCCAGTACCTGGCCAGCGCGTTGGACCGCGCCGGCCTGCCCGAGGTCGTCGGCACGATCGCCGGCGACGACACCATCCTCGTCGTGGCCCGCGCGGCCGACGGCGGAGCCGCGCTCGGCGACCAACTCGCCGGCTGGGCCCGCCGCGAAGACAACGTTGAAAGGAGCACCACATCATGACTGAGCGGGTCGTTCTGGCGTACTCCGGAGGGCTGGACACCTCCGTGGCGATCCCGTACCTGGCCGAGCAGACCGGCGCCGAGGTGATCGCCGTGGCGGTCGACGTCGGGCAGGGCGGTGAGGACCTGGAGGTGATCCGGCAGCGGGCGCTCGACTGTGGGGCCGCGGAGTCCGAGGTGGTCGACGCGCGCGACGAGTTCGCCGCCGAGTACTGCCTGCCCGCGGTCCGGGCCAACTCCCTCTACCAGGGCCGGTACCCGCTGGTCTCGGCCCTGTCCCGGCCGCTGATCGTCAAGCACCTGGTGACCGCGGCCCGCAAGCACGGCGGCACCATCGTGTCGCACGGCTGCACCGGCAAGGGCAACGACCAGGTGCGCTTCGAGGTCGGCCTGGGGGCGCTCGCCCCGGACCTGCGGATCGTCGCGCCGGCCCGGGACTACGCCTGGACCCGGGACAAGGCGATCGCGTTCGCCGAGGAGAAGGGGCTGCCGATCGACGTGTCGGCGAAGTCGCCCTACTCGATCGACCAGAACCTGTGGGGCCGGGCCGTCGAGACCGGCTTCCTGGAGGACATCTGGAACCCGCCGATCGAGGACCTGTACTCCTACACCGCCGACCCGGCCCAGCCGCGGGACGCCGACGAGGTCGTCATCACCTTCGACGCCGGCAACCCGGTCGCGATCGACGGGGAGACGGTTACCCCGTACCAGGCGATCGTGGAGCTGAACCGGCGGGCCGGCGCCCAGGGCGTCGGCCGGCTGGACATGGTCGAGGACCGGCTCGTCGGGATCAAGAGCCGCGAGGTGTACGAGGCGCCGGGCGCGATCGCACTGATCACCGCACACCAGGAGCTGGAGGCGGTCACCGTCGAGCGTGACCTGGCCCGGTTCAAGCGGAGCGTGGACCAGCGCTGGGGCGAGCTGGTCTACGACGGCCTGTGGTTCTCCCCGCTGAAGGACGCGCTGGACGCCTTCGTCGACGACTCGCAGCAGCACGTCTCCGGCGAGGTACGGCTCACCCTGCACTCCGGCCGGGTCACCGCCACCGGCCGGCGGTCCGAGGCCAGCCTGTACGACTTCGGCATGGCCACCTACGACACCGGTGACACCTTCGACCAGTCCCTGGCCAAGGGGTTTGTGCAGCTCTGGGGCCTGCCCAGCAAGATGTCGGCGGAGCGGGACGCCCGGTTGGGTGGGGCGCAGTGAGCGCAGCCACCAACCGGACCAGCCTGTGGGGAGCCCGCTTCGCCGGCGGCCCGGCCGAGGCACTCGCCCGGCTGTCGGTGAGCGTGCAGTTCGACTGGCGGCTCGCCCCCTACGACCTCGCGGGGTCCCGGGCGCACGCCCGGGTCCTGGCCGGTGCCGGCCTGCTGGACGCCGAGGAGCTGGGGCAGATCCTGGCGGCCCTGGACGACCTGGAGGCCGCCTGCGCCGCCGGCACGTTCCGGCCCACCATCGACGACGAGGACGTGCACACCGCCCTGGAGCGGGGGCTGCTGGAGCGGCTCGGCCGGCTCGGCGGCAAGCTGCGGGCCGGCCGTTCCCGCAACGACCAGGTCGCCACGGACCTGCGGCTCTACCTGCGGGACCACGCCCGGGGCGTGGCCGCGCGGCTGGTGGAGCTGGCCGAGGCGTTGGTCGAGCAGGCCGGGCGGCACGTGGACACCGCGACGCCGGGCATGACCCACCTGCAGCCCGCCCAGCCGGTCACCTTCGGGCACTGGCTACTCGCCCATGTGCAGCCGCTGCTGCGCGACCTACAGCGGCTGCGCGACTGGGACCACCGCACCGCGATCAGTCCGCTCGGCGCCGGTGCGCTTGCCGGCTCCGGCCTGCCGCTGGACCCGGTGGCGGTCGCCCGGGAACTGGGCTTCCGTACGTCCTTCGCCAACTCGATGGACGCCGTCGCCGACCGCGACTTCGTCGCCGAGTTCCTCTTCACCACCGCGCTGGTCGGCGTGCACCTGTCCCGCCTCGGCGAGGAGGTGGTGCTCTGGACGTCGCCGGAGTTCGGTTGGGTGGAGCTGGATGACGCCTTCGCCACCGGCTCGTCGATCATGCCGCAGAAGAAGAACGCGGACATCGCCGAGTTGGCCCGAGGTAAGTCCGGCCGGCTCGTCGGGGGCCTGGTGGGCGTACTCACCATGCTCAAGGGCCTGCCGATGACCTACGACCGGGACATGCAGGAGGACAAGGAGCCCGCCTTCGACGCGGTGGACACGCTGGAGCTGCTCCTGCCGGCCCTCGCGGGGATGATCTCCACGATGACGGTACGGGCCGACCGGTTGGTCGCCGCCGCGCCGGAGGGCTTCTCGCTCGCCACCGAGGTGGCGGACTGGCTGGTCCGCCGCGGGGTGCCGTTCCGCGAGGCGCACGAGATCACCGGACGGTTGGTGGCGCTCTGCGTGGCCCGGGACTGCGCGCTCGACGAGGTCTCCGACGACGACCTCGCCGCGGTCAGCGAGCACCTCGACCCGTCGGTGCGGGACGTGCTGTCGGTCCAGAGCGCGCTCTCCGCCCGCACCACCCCGGGCTCCACCGGCCCGGGCCCGGTCGCCGAGCAGCTCGCCGCCGCCGCCGACCAGCTCGCGGGTTGGCGGGAGTGGGCCGCCGAGCAGGTCGTTCCCCGCTGACCGGTTCACCTGACCAGTTCATCGACGGGCGGGGCGGTCCGCGAAGCGGACCGCCCCGCCCGTCGCGCAGCGTCAGCGCAGTAGGGCCGGACGGCGGGCGGTAGCCCAACGCCAGACGCGGCCGACCAGCGCGGCGTACGCGATGCCGAGCGCGAGCGACGCGGTGAGGGCGACCAACGGCAGCTCCCGCAGGTGCGGGTAGACCTGCCAGTGGGTCACGTAGATGTAGAGCGAGCTACCGGCGAGCACCCCGGCCACCTTGTTCAGCACGCCCAGGCTGGGCACGGTCGGCAGCCAGGTCAGTAATGCGAAGCCGGCTACGATCAGGGCTTCGCGGGCCGGCTCCCCGAAGAAGCCCGGCACGGTGGCCATCGCGGCGAGCGTGACCACCAGCCGCTGCCGTACCCCGTCGGCTCGGGCGGTCGCCCAGCCGAGCGTGAACAGCCAGCCGGCCACGAGCGCCGCCGGCAGGTCGTGGGCCGCGTCGAGGCCGAAGACGTCGTACCGGCCGAGCAGCGCGACCGCGGTCAGCCCCAGCGGAAGCGCGAACGGGTACCGCCGCTCCCAGCGGTCGACCCGGCGCAGGCCGAGGAGCGCGGCCAGCGCCACCAGGAGGTAGACCACCGCCTCGATAAACCAGAAGTGCCAGCCGTGGGTGGCGTCATCGGGCCGCAGAATGCTGTTGACCAGCAGTAGGGTGCTCAGTCGGTACTGGTCGTCGACCAGCATCACCGCACCGATCCACGCCATCGTGGGCAGCACGATGCGCAGCAGGCTGAGGCCGATCTGCCGCAGTCGCTCTCCCCGCCCGGCGGTGGTGAGCTGGAACCGGGCGAAGTTGAAGCCGGCTACCGCGAGCAGTAGGTGTGCCCCACCGGTGATGGTGAACATCGGGATGTGGGAGCCGACGATCAGCACGATCGCCGCCGCCCGCAGCGCCACACTGGTCTCCAGCGAACGCCGCCGGCGTGGCCGGGAAGCGTTTCCGGGAGCCGCGGTGGATCGGCGCAGGTCCGCGATCGGCAGGGTGTGCCAGTTCGCCGGCAGGCCACCCAGCTCCCGCTCCAACCGCACCGACATCTCGACGTACGACAGGGAGTCCCCGCCGAGGTCGACGAAGCTGCGATCCGGCGTGACGTCGGTGCGGTCGAGCACCTCCGCATACAGCGTGCAGAGGTCGCCGGCCGGCGCCGCCGGCGGTGGCGAGCTCTCGGCGGCGAGCCCACGCAGCGTCGCCAGGTCGGGTTTGCCGGAGGCGAGCCGGGGCAACTCGGCCAGGGGGAGCACCCGCACGGCCCGAGGCGGCAGCCCCACCTCCCCGGCGACCAGGCGGCGCACCCGGCGTGGGTCTTCGGCGCCGGCGGTCGCCACGATCAGTTCGTCGTCACCGCCGACGCAGCTGGCGGTGACATCGTGCGCGGACAGCAGCGCCTCGATCTGCTGCGGGTCAACCCGTAGCCCGAGAATCTTGGCGAACTGGCTGCGGCGGCCGACGATCTCCCACACTCCGGCTGCGGTACGCCGAGCCAGGTCGCCGGTGTGCAGCTCGTCCACGGTGCGGCCCAGCGCCAGATCGGCGGGAGAGTGGGCGTAGCCGAGCATGACGTTCGGGCCGGCGTAGACCAGCTCGCCGACCTCCGGGTCCGGATGGTCGGCGACCGGGGCGAGCCGGAAGTCGCCGCCGGGCACCGGCACTCCGATCGCCGCCGGGTGGTCCAGGGCGAGGTCCGGCGGGAGGTACGCCATCCGCGCGGTCGCCTCGGTCTGCCCGTACATGACGAAGAAGTCCCAGCCCGCGCCCCGACCCAGCTCGGCGTAGTGACGTACCCGCTCCGGTGCGAGTCGACCACCGGCCTGGGTGACGTAGCGCAGGTGTGGCAGGTCCATGGCGGCGAAGCCGACCCGGTCCAGCAGGTCGAAGGTGTACGGCACTCCGGCGAGGGTGGTGGCCCGGGCCTCCCGGAACAGCTCCCAGAAGCAGGTGTCGGCGACCGACAGGTCGGTCAACACCAGCGCGGCGCCTCGGGCCAGGTGGCTGTTGACCACCGACAGGCCGTAGCAGTAGTGCAGTGGCAGGCTGGTGGCCGCCCGGTCGGTGTCGCGGATGCCCAGGTACTCGCCGATCGCCTCCGCGTTGGCCTGCAGGTTGGTGCGGGAGAGCCGGACCAGCTTCGGGGAGCCGGTCGACCCGGAGGTGGAGAGCAGCAGGGCCAGGTCGGGGTGCAGATCATGCCGGGAGGTGGCGCGGCGGTGCTCGATCCGCCAGCCCTCTTCGGCGCCGCTGACCAGCACGTCCGGGTCGTACGCCTCGATCAGGCCGGCGAGCGCCGAGGCCCGGTCGTCGGGCACCAACAGGACCGGGTGACCCGCGTGCATCGCGGCCAGGTACGCCACCAGCGAGTCGACCGTGTTCGCGCCGACGACCAGCACGAGCCGTCGCCCCACGCCAAGCTGCTCGGCGGTTCGCGCGACCCGGGCGGCGAGGTCGGTGTACGAGATCTCCCCGTCCCGGGTGACGATCGCGGTGCGTTCGCCATGCGTTGCCAGGTTGCGGACGAACGGCACCTGCACGGCCGGGAACAGGGCGGATGCGGAAGTCACGAGCATCGACTCTAAGGTAAGGCTGACCTAATCCATAGCTCTGGCGACCCGCATCACCCCGGGATAGGGTCGCAGCCGTGGATGATCTCGCGCGACTAGCCGTCCTGCTCGGCGGACCGGTCGTACCGGCGGCGCGCGGCCTGCTCGGCGCCCGCCTTTCCGCGGGCGGGGTCACCGTGCGGATCACCGAGGTCGAGGCGTACGCGGGCACCGCCCAGGACCCGGCCTCGCACGCCAACCGGGGGCGCACTCCGCGCAACGCGGCGATGTTCGGCCCATCCGGGCACGTCTATGTCTACTTCACGTACGGGATTCACTGGGCCTTGAACGTGGTGACCGGGTCGGAGGGGGAGGCCGCGGCGGTGCTGGTGCGGGCGGGGGAAGTGGTCGCCGGCCACGCCCCGGCCCGGTCCCGCCGTCAGACGGCGCGATCCGACCGCGACCTTGCCCGGGGGCCGGCCCGGCTCTGCGTCGCACTGGACGTCGGCCGGTCGGCGTACGGGCAGTACCTGCTCGGCGACGGCCCGATCCGGCTGCGTCCACCCCGCGAACCAATGCCGGAAGCGGCGATAGCGGCCGGGCCCCGGGTCGGCGTCACCGGGGCGCACGACGTGCCGTGGCGGTTCTGGGTCGCCGGTGACCCGACCGTCAGCACCTACCGCCGCCACGTCCCCCGGCGACGCTCCGCTCACCCCGGTGCCTGAGCAGCTTCGCCTGGTAGCGCCGCCGGAGGGCCGCATCGATCTGGGTTAGCAGCGGCTCAACATGGTGCATGTCGAGCCGAAGAACGGTACGGGGAGGTGGGCCGTTCGGGGCCCCGGGACCGCCGGATGGTCGATCGATCGGAGACGTTGCGCCCGATAGCCTCCATGGGGTTGTGGAGGCGAGGAGGTGACGTGATGTCAACCGTGATTCGCAAGGCTTCGCCACTGGCCAAGGCCTTCTGGTGGACCGCGGTGATTTGTACCGGCGGGCTCTGGGCCCTTGTCCGAGGGCGCCCACAGTAGCTGAAGCTTCTAGCGCGAAGGCCCGACTCCCTGCGAGTCGGGCCTTCGCGTTGACGGTGGGTCAGTGCTGCCCGGGGAGCCGCGCGACGAACGCCTGCCATGCCACCGGCCCGAACACCAGAGCTGGTCCGGTCGGGTCCTTGCTGTCCCGGATGCCGACGACGCCGGAAAGGTTGTCGGCGACCTCGACACATGCCCCGCCATTGGAGCTGCTACGGGTGCTCTTGCTGGTGGACTGCGGTGATCTGCACCTGAGTCGCTCATTCGGCTGCAGTATGTGGCGAGGCTGTTGAGGATCTCGTCTGCGGTTCTGGTCCCGACGAACGGTCTCGGGTGGGTGTTCCATGCCTCGATCCAGGTCCGTATGTCAGCTTCGAGGCCAGCACCAGGACGGCCATGGCGGGCCCACCGTGCGGTGATTACCGCCGCCGGTCGGTCGCCCCGCGTAACCGAGCGCCGAAAGTAGACGGCGCCGATGACCGAGCCGTCGTACCGCTGCCTAACGCGGGCACGGCCAACAGGTCGCCCCGCTTATCGCGGAGATGACTCAGCTGGGGTGGTCCGACGGGTTAGCGGCGTGGCGCTGGTAGTGCCGGGACACGCGGGCGCGGTTGCCGCAGGACGGCTTGCACCACGCCTGGCGCGGATGTTCCTTGACGAAGTAACGCACGCAGCGTGGCGCCGGGCAGGCGAGCAGTTGGGCCCGGGCCGGGCTGGCGAGGAACTCGATTGCGGCCCGGGCCAGCGCCGCCGTGAGTCGCATTCGGGCGTCGCCTGGTGCGCAGCGCCAGGCGACTGTCGGTGTCGACTCGTCCGGCCAGTTCAGTATGGGCCGGACCGGCAGCCGGCCGGCGGCCTGGTTGAGTTGATCGATGGCGTCCGGCACGGGTAGCAGTGTTGAGGAGTCGGCCCGGCTCGGTGGCCCGGGATGGACCGCATGCGCGAACAGGGTACGCACGGCGCGTCGCAGCGCGACCACGTCGAGGCGGAGTCGCTCGTCGGACGTGCTGGCGTACGGCCCGGGTTCGGCGGCGTGCTCCCGTAGCTGATCGGCGTGCTTCCGGAGCCAGGTTGTCAGCCCGGCGACGTCGGCGAGGTCATCTGTGACGCCTCCGGTGCCGTCGTGCCGGATGGTGCTGACCAGAGCGAGCGTGAGTTGCTGTGGCATCGGACCTTCTCTGGAATCTGCTTGACGTGCCTGGCTTGATCGAGTGTAGCGTCCCTAATGTTTGAGATGGAGAAAACCATTAGGGGGACGTCTTGCTCGTCATCGCGCACCTCAGTGACACGCACGTCGACAGTCATCCCCGGTCGGCCGAACGGACCGCCCGGGTGATGGATTACCTGCACGCCCTGCCGCGACCGGTTGACGCGATCCTGATCAGCGGGGACATCGCCGACCACGGCGAGGTGGCCGAGTACCGGACCGCCGCGAAGCTCTTCTCGTCACCACTACCTGTCCTGGTCTGTCCCGGTAACCACGATGTCCGCGACGCGTACCGCAAGGGCCTGCTCGGTGACGAGGCTGGCGGCAGCGGCCCGATCAACACCCGAATCGACCTCGCCGGCGCGGTCTTCCTGCTCGCGGACTCGTCGATTCCGGGTAGGGGCGACGGTCACCTCGACGCGGAGACCATGGACTGGCTCGCCGATCAACTCGGCTCGGTGCCGGCTGGGACACCGGTCTTCGTCTCCTTCCACCATCCGCCGGTCGAACTACACCACCCCGTCATCGATTCGATACGGCTGCTTCCCGCCGAGCCGCTGGCCGAACTGCTGGCCGCCCATCCGCAGGTCGTCGCGGTACTGACCGGGCACTTCCACACCGCCGCCGCGAGCACCTTCGCCGGTCGGCCACTGCGGATCGCGCCCGGCGTCGTCTCCACGCTCCGGCTGCCCTGGGAGGGCGACGGGCCGCTGGTCGACTTGCGGCAGCCGCCCGGGGTGGCCTTCCACGTCTACGACGACGAGGGGCTGCTGACCACCCACTACCGGGTGGTGGTCTGAGTATGCAGGGGATCTCCGTACTCGGCTTCCTGGTTGCCCTCGCACCGATCACCATGACGCCCGGGACCAGCCTCACCCTGGTCGTAGCACGGGTCGCCGCCGGTGGGCGCCGGCAGGGTTGGTGGGTGATCGTGGGTACGGTCACCGGGATCTACGTGCACGCGACTCTCGCTGCCGTCGGTCTCGCCGCGCTGGTGCTGCGCTCGTCGCAGGCGTTCTGGATGGTGAAGCTGGTTGGCGCTGGCTATTTGGTCGGGCTCGGTCTCTGGCTGCTCTGGTCGGCGAACCCTCGCCGGCACCCGACCGACTCGGCCACGCTGGACGACCTGTCCACCCGTCGGCCTCGGCGGCTGCCGTGGCGCGGGCACCACCCGTACCTGCAGGGGCTGCTCGGCAACGTGCTCAATCCCAAGGCTGCCGCCGTGTATCTAACCCTTGCCCCGCAGTTCCTTGACCCGCACCGCTCGGTGCTGATCCCGATGCTGATACTGGCCTCGGCGCACGCGGTGCTGCACACCTGCTGGCTCGCCGGCTGGACCGTCGTCTCGGGCACGGCGGCCCGGCTGCTGCGTACCCTGCGGGCGCGCCGGGCGCTCGACCGGCTGACCGGTGCGATCCTGGTCGGTCTCGGTATCCGCGTCGCAGCAGGTTGAGGGCTGGACCTGAACGGCAGCGGGTTCAGCGCACCCACCTCGCCACATACCGCAGCCGAACCAAACGACTCAGGACACTGGTGCGAAGGCCCGGCTCGCACGGGCCGGGCCTTCGCGCTGATGGTGGGTCAGTGCTGTTCGGGGAGCCGCGCGATGAATGCCCGCCATGCTGCCGGCCCGAAGACCAGTGCTGGTCCGGTCGGGTCCTTGCTGTCCCGGACGCCGACGATGCCGGCAAGGTTGTCGGCGACCTCGACACATGCCCCGCCATTGGAGCTGCTACGGGTGCTCTTGCGCCACTGGGCGCTGCTCAGGTCAACCATGATCGCGCTCCCAGGAAATCGATGGTTTGGCTACGCGGAAGCGCAACCGACCTTACGGTATCCCAGACCGCCCACAGCATCGCAACGTCCTTGGTGATGCGGCCTGCGGCCTGGTCGTCCACGTAGCCGATATCATCACCGTCCGGTGAGGTGGCGATGACAAACGGTCCGGCTTGCCCTGGGTGTAGGCCGGCGTCAAGCGGTAGTACGTGCACCATGATGTTGGGTTGTTGGGCCATCATCATGAGGTGATCAAGCTGAGGCTCCATGATGTCTCGTGTGCCACGGCGCAGAGCGGCCTCGTCGATCACGAAAACGGACAGCGGCCGTCGGGGACGCTCGAACACGGCGGCCTGCCGCTGCAGTCGGTTGCCGAGGTAGTTCTCCACATCGTTGACCAGGGGGCCGCTGCTGAGGACGGCGCGGGCGTACTCCTCGGTTTGTAGCAGCCCAGGCAGCACAGCCGACTCAAACCACCGTAGCCCTACGGCGTCTCGTTCGACTTCGGCCCACGGTCGGAACCAGACGGGCTCCTTGCGCCTCTGGGCGTCCGGCCAGAGATCCAATACGTCCCGCTTGAGGATCTCGGCTACCTGGGCACGGTGCCGCGTCTGTGGGATCCGTCCCTGGGTTACCCAACGGGCAACGGTCTTCGGGTCAACTCCAACCTGAGCAGCGATGCTGTCGGCGGTTTCGCCCGCCTCGGCCATTGCAATCTGTACGACACGGTTCATTCCAGACCCCATTGTGTTCGTCCCAGATGTTCTGAGCACATAGTGCTACGCGGTGTTGCTGCGCCACAACCCTCCGCCATGGTGCTTCGTAGACGGCGCAAGCCGGTGGAGGTGTCCGAGCCCGCCGGAGGTGCTGTCGGACCGCTCCCATATCCAGCGGGTGTGGGAGCGGTCCATCAACATCCACTCACGTCCGGGAGTCTGCTTTGCCAGCCACAGCCGAACAGCTACCAGTTGGGATCACCGGGACCGCTCCCACTTATTCGATCAACCACAACGGACCGAAGGATGCGGGGCCGGAAAAGGATTCAGGGCAGCTGCTGAGTGCCGGGGCTCACGGTCGTGCCGTGGGTCGTGCGCGGGTGTACTACACCTCGCACCCGGGTATCGATATCCTTGAGGCTGTGCTCAACGGGCTGAGGAGGCTGTGATGGCCGACGACACCCCGCCCGCCGACCGGCGCGCCCATCCCGACCCGTACGGCACGCCGCCGTTGCCCGACGGCGACCGGGTGCGGTCGAGGCCGCCAAACACGCCCCCGCCGTCAGCCACCACCCGGCACCAACTGATCGCGGCGCTCATCCTGGCGATCATTGTGGCCGCCATCGTGCTCCGGGTGCTGCGATGACGACCAGCCCGAAGGTCCCACGCCCAGAACCGGGCGACCACGTCGCCGACCGGCCACACCTACCCATGCGTCCCCTGTGGGGTTGCGGCACCTGCCGGGCCGAGTGGCCCTGCCAGTCGGCCCGGGCCGCCCTTCTGATCGAGTACCGCGACAACCTGGTTGCGCTGCGTGTCTATCTGAGCGCACTACTGGCCGAGGCGGATGCACAACTTTCGCAGGTCAATAAAGCATCCGACCTCTATCGCCGCTTCCTCTCGTGGGTCTGAAGGCCAACCGGTCAGCGTCCTCGGCCGTACGCGTGCGCCACCAGCACCGGGCAGTGGGCGTGCTGCACCAGGGACTGGCTGACCGAGCCGAGCACCATCCCGGTGAATCCGCCTCGCCCTCGGCTCCCGACGACGATCAGGGCAGCGTCCCGGCTCGCGTCGATCAGTGCCTGGTCCGGCTTCTCCGCCCGTAGCTGTCGGGCGGTCACGGTCAGCCCCGGATGGCTGCCGCGGGCCGACGCCACCGCGGTGTCCAGCACCTTCGTGGCGTCGGTCGCACCGGGGGTGTGCACGTGCACCAGCACCAGCTCGGTCTGCTGCCGGGTGGCCTCGTCGGCGGACTGCCCGACCGCCACCTCCGCCGACTCCGACCCGTCCACCGCGACTAGCACCGGTCCGCCCGCCCCGATCGGCTTCTCGGTGGGCCGGACCACCAGTACCGGGCAGTGCGCGTGCGCCGCGACCTGCGAACCGACCGCGCCGAGCAGCAGCCCGGCGAAGCCGCCGTGCCCCCGGCTACCCACCACGACCAGCTCCGCCCGGCGGGACTCCTCAATCAGCGTGGCTCCCGGCCCGCCGGCGACCTGCCGCGCGTGGATGGTCAGCGTGGGCCAGCGGTCGGCCAGTTCGGTCGCGGCCCGGTCCAGCATCGACTGCGCGTCGTCGTTCGGGGCCGGAACTCCGAACTCGTACGGGTTGATGGGAACCCCGTACCCGGACGGGTGCAGGTAGCCGTGCACCAGGTGCAGCGGACGCGATCGCCGCATCGCGGCGCGGGCGGCGTGCTCCGCCGCCACCAGGCTCGGCGGCGAGCCATCCACCCCTACCACCACGGCTCGGTTCATCAGCACCTCTTTCAGGCTCGATCGAACCTATTGTCCCCCGGGCCGGCGTGGCTGACCCGGTTACCGGCAACGACGTCAGCGGCGGCTGTCAGGGCGTGGTCCACACCGGTACGTAGCCGCTCACCGCGCCGGTGCGGTCATCCGGCGGGGTGCCGGACGATGGCCAGTGGGCTGTGCCCGTGGTGCAGGACGGCGTGGCTGACCGAGCCGAGCAGCAGCCCGCCGAGGGCGCCACGCCCGTGTGCGCCGACGACCACCAGCTGCGCGCCCTTCGACGCCTCCACCAGCACCCGGGCCGGCGAGCCACGTACGACCCGGTGCCGCACCTGCACCTGCGGATACAGTTCGGCGAAGCCGGCGAGCGACTCGGCGAGGGTCCGCTCCTCCTCGCCCTCGACGGCGTCCAGGTCGTAGACCAGGGGCAGGATGTCCCCCGGTCCGACCGGGGTGGGAAAGAGCCAGGCGTGCAGGGCGAGCAGCGGAGTGTCCCGGCGGGTCGCTTCCTCGAACGCGAAGGCGACTGCCGCGGTGGACAGCGGCGAACCGTCCACACCCACCACGACCGGGCCGTCCGCCCGCGGCTCGCCGCGGACGACCAGTACCGGGCCCTTCGCCCGGGCAGCGACCTGCACGGTGACCGAGCCGAGTAGCAGCCCGGCGAAGCCGCCCAGACCCCGGTGGCCGAGCACCGTCAGCACCGCCTCCTGCGCCTCCTCGACCAGCACCGGGGTCGGCGCACCGTCCACCACGACGCCGGTGATCCGCAGCTCGGGGGAGATCTTGCGGGCCTGTTCCACCGCTTCCCGCACGTACTGTTCGGCCTGGTTGCGTAGCCCGGCGGTGACCGGGGCGCCGGGAACCGGGGTCAACGGGGCACCGGTCAACGGCCAGATGAAGGCGTGCACCACCCGGAGCGGGCGCTGCCGCGACTCCGCCTCGCGCACCGCTACCCGGACGGCGTCCAGCGCGGCGGCGGAACCGTCCACGCCCACCACGACCGGGGCTCCGGCGTTTCTCGTCATGATGTCTGCCTCCTTCAGCTGGCTCACCCTCAGCCTGCCGGTCCGGTAGCCGCCCAATCAGGGGCGGTCGGCCCGAGCCGGGGGCCATTGGTCCCCCGCCGGGGCAGCCTCGAACGGCGCTACCATCGCGCGATGCCCACCGATCTGCGCCTGCGTCCCGTACTCGATAGTGATCTTCCGTCTTTCTTCACCCACCAGCAGGACACCGAGGCCAACTGGATGGCGGCGTTCGGCCCGGCCGACCCCGCCGACCGCACCGCGTTCGACGCGCACTGGGCGCGGATCCGCGCCGACTCGACGGTGGTGTCGCGGACGGTGGTGGTCGTCGATGAGGTGGTAGGCCACGTGAACGCCTTCCCCGCCGACGGACGGACCGAGGTCAGCTACTGGATCGACCCGGGTCGCTGGGGCCGGGGGTACGCGACCGGTGCGCTCGTCGTCCTCCTGGGTGAGCTGCCCCGCCGGCCCGTGCACGCCCGCGTGGCCAAGGACAACCGCGCCTCCCTCGCCGTGCTACGCAAGTGCGGCTTCGTCGTCACCGGCGAGGATCAGGGGTACGCCCCAGGGCGGGGCGTGGAGGTCCAGGAGTGGATCCTGGAGCTCGCCGGCCCGGCCCCGGCACCCGCGCGGAGCTGAGGTACTACTCTCTCCGAGGTGAACTGGCTGGAACTGATCGGCTGGACCGGATCCGCGGTGCTGGTCTGGTCGCTGCTGCAGACCGCTGTTCTCCGGCTGCGCGCCCTGAACCTGGTCGGGTGCGTCGTGTTGATCGGCTACAACGCGGCGGTCCCGGTGTGGCCGATGGTTGGCCTGAACGTCGTGCTGGCTGTCATCAATGTGTGGCACCTGCGTGGCATGCTGACGACCCGCCACGACGCCGCGACCTACCAGGTGGTCGAGGTGGGCGTCGACGACCAGTTTCTGGCTCACACGCTGCGGGTGCACGCCGCCGACATCGCCCGGTTCAACCCCGGCTTCACCTGGCACCGAAGCGAGCAGCGGTCCGCGTTCCTGGTCGTCAAGGCCGACGAGGTGGTCGGGGTGGTGCTGGCGCACGCGGAGCCGGGCGGGGTGGCCCAGGTCGACCTCGACTATGTCACCCAGCGGTTCCGGGACTTCACCCCGGGCGAGTTCGTGTACCGGCGTAGCCGCCTCTTCACCGACAAGGGGTTCCGGCAGGTCGTCACCCCGCCCGGCATGGTCGCCCCCTACTATCACCGGCTCGGCTTCCGCCGGCAGGGCGACGCGTACGTGCTGGACCTCCCCGTCGCCGCATAGCGGGGGCCACCGGTTGTGGCTATCCGGTCGCCGTCAGGTTCTGCAGCCGGACCTGGCCGCGTGCCACCAGCCGGTCCCCGTCATCGGTGATCTCCACCTGCCACAGCTGCTGACTACGGCCGCGGTGGACCGGGGTGCCAACGGCGGTCAGTTCACCCGACCGGACCGCGCGCAGGAAGTCGGTCTGGTTCGACACGCCGACGACCTGCCCCCGGTCGCCCAGCCAGGTGGCCCCGCCGATGCTCGCCGCCGTCTCGACCGCCGAGCAGTAGACGCCGCCGTGCTGGATGCCGTACGGCTGGTGTAGCTCGGGGCGGACCTGCCAGCGGAGGATCACCCGGTCGGCGCTGACCTCTTCGTAGTTCAATCCCAACAGGCCGACGAAGCCGCCGGTCAGATCTGGCTCGTCCACGGCATAGCCCTTCGTCATTGCGGGGCGGCCAGCATAGCGGGCCGGTAATCCCGATCGCCGTGCCGGCTGGTCATGGGGGAGAATCGGAGACTGTGACCGACACCAACCCCCCGCCGGCAGAGCGGGACACACTCTTCGATGACCTGCGGTGGCGTGGCCTGATCCAGGACTCCACCGGCCTCGACGAGCTGCGCGCGTTGCTCGACGGGCCGGGCGCGGCCTTCTACGTGGGCTTCGACCCGACCGCGCCGAGCCTGCACGTCGGTCACCTCATGCAGGTCGTCACCGCCCGGCGGCTCCAGCTCGCCGGCCACCGGCCGCTGCTGCTGGTGGGCGGGGCGACCGGGCAGATCGGCGACCCGAAGGAGAGCGCCGAGCGGGTTCTCAACCCGCCCGAGGTGGTGGCCGGATGGGTGGCCCGGATTCGGGACCAGCTGGCCCCCTTCGTGTCGTACCAGGGTGCGAACGCGGCGCAGCTGGTCAACAACCTGGACTGGACCGGCGAGATGTCGGTGGTGGAGTTCCTGCGGGACGTCGGCAAGCACTTCCCGGTCAACCGGATGCTGGCGCGCGAGGTGGTCCGGGCCCGGTTGGAGAGCGGGGTCAGCTTCACCGAGTTCAGCTACCAGCTGCTCCAGGCCAACGACTTCTTTGAACTGCACCGACGCCACGGGTGTCAGCTGCAGTTCGGCGGCTCCGACCAGTGGGGCAACATCACCGCTGGCGTCGACTTCATCCGTCGCCGGGGCGCGGGGCCGGTGGAGGCGTTCACCACGCCGTTGGTCACCAAGTCGGACGGTACGAAGTTCGGCAAGACCGAGGGCGGGGCGATCTGGCTCGACTCGGAGCTGACCAGTCCGTACGCGTTCTACCAGTTCTGGGTCAATGCGGATGATCGCGACGTCGTCCGCTACCTGCGCTACTTCAGCTTCCGTTCCCGGGCCGAACTGGAGGCCCTGGAGAAGGAGGCCGTGGAGCGACCCGCTGCACGCGTCGCCCAGCGGGCGCTCGCCGAGGAGCTGACCACCCTGGTGCACGGCGAGCGGGAAATGGCCCAGGTGGTCGCCGCGAGCCAGGCGTTGTTCGGGCGGGGGTCGCTGGCGGAACTCGCACCCGCGACGCTGCGCGCCGCCCTGGCCGAGGCGGGCCTGGTCCACCTCGACGAGCTGCCCGACGTGGTCGGGTTGCTCAAGGAGTCTGGTCTGGTGCCGAGCAACAAGGAGGCCCGTCGGGTGATCGCCGAGGGGGGTGCCTACCTGAACAACAACCGGGTGTCCTCGACCGACGCGGTCGTCACCCCGGCGGACCTGTTGCACGGCCGCTACCTGGTCCTGCGTCGGGGGAAGCGTTCCTTCGCCGGTGTTGAGCTGCGAAAATAGCGAGATCCTGATGATGTGACCGGGGACGCGTCCGGCGGATTTGACGGCAACTCCCTCGGACGCGTAACTTTCTCTCTGCCAGCGCGGAACGGACAGAAACGGGGCGGTCGCCCCGAGCGGCCGGAGCGCTGGAAGCAACCTCTCGGACTGACCGAGCCTCATGGCCCGGACTGTTCGCTTGGGCGGTGCCCCAGACTCGCCGATAGGCGGATTTGGTGAGGCGAAACCGACCGGGTAAGGTTAGCCGCCGGCAGGAGCCGGGCGCGCTAGCGGGAAACCGCAAGCGGCCGGTCTGCCGAAATCACGACGGAGGCGACGGACAGTCGTTGATGTTGTGATGCCCAATAGTGGACGAAGTCGACAGATCGCAGCAAAGCGGTTTGACACGGCAGAAACCACCGGGTAACGTAGTAAAAGTGCCTGGCGCGAGAGTGGCGGGCTGGAGCGGTTGCCTCCGGAGGGGCCCTTTGGGGTTCGGATGGTGTGTGGTTGTTCTTTGAGAACTCAACAGGGTGTTTGGAAAGCCA
>NZ_JABZED010000032.1:1243-20635 GCF_013416675.1 Salinispora sp. H7-4 | reverse complement strand
GGGGGTGGGCGTCGGGTGGATTTGCCGACGTATGCCTTCCAACACCAGCACTACTGGCTGCCCGACACCGGAGCCGACAAGGACGTCACCGCCGCCGGCCTGCTCGATGCCGAACACCCGCTGCTGTCGGCCGTCACCGCTCTCCCCGACTCCGACGGGCTCATCGCCACCGGCCTCCTGTCCCGGCGTACCCACCCGTGGCTGGCCGACCACGCGCTCGGCGACACGATCGTGCTGCCTGGCACCGGCCTGGTGGAGCTGGTCGTGCATGCCGGTGACCACGTCGGCTGCGGCCAACTGACCGAACTCGCCCTCCAGGCCCCGCTGGTCATCCCGGACGACGGCGGCGTACAGGTGCAGGTCGCCGTGGGCGCACCCGGCGCGGACGGCGCGCGGCCGGTCACCGTCTACTCCCGGCACCAGGACGCGCAGTGGACCCGGCACGCCGTCGGAGTGGTCGCCCCGGCCCCGCCGGCCCCGACCGCCGACCTGCCGGCCCCGTGGCCCCCAGCCGCCGCCATCCCCGTCGACCTCGACGGACTGTACGAGCGAATGGCCGAGGTCGGCCTCGGCTACGGCCCGGTCTTCCGGGGCCTGCGGACCGCCTGGCGACACGGCGACGAGGTGTACGCCGAGATCGCGCTTCCCGCCGATGTGACCGACGCCGACCGGTTCCACCTGCACCCGGGCCTGTTCGACGCGGCCCTGCACGCCATCGGCCTCAGCCGGGGCGAGGGCGCGCCCGCCGTCCCGTTCTCCTGGGCCGGGGTGACCATCCAGGCCACCGGCGCCGTCGCCCTTCGGGTCACCGTCACTCCCACCGGCCCCGAGCAGGTCACCCTCACCCTCGCCGACGAGACCGGCGCACCCGTCGCCCGGGTCGATTCCCTGGTGCTGAGAGAGATCGACGTCAGTAAGCTCGTGGCCGCTCGCGGTGGCCGGCAGGAGCACCTGTATCGGGTCGACTGGACCCCGGTGCCGCTGCCCACCACTGCGGACACCGGTCGCTGGGCACTCGTCGGCACCGATGAGTTCAAGTCGGCCGCCGCGCTCGACACGGCGGGGCTGGCGGTCGAGACCCACCCCGACCTCGACGCCCTCACCGCCGGCCTGGACGCGGGCGCGACCGCACCCGACGTGGTGCTGGTCGCCAGCGTCCGATCCGACCTCCGTGACCTCGCGGCCGGTGCCCGGCACACCACCGGGCAGTTCCTCGCCCTGCTGCAGCGGTGGCTCGCCGACGAGCGACTGGCGTCGTCCCGACTGATGGTCCTCACCCATGGCGCGCAGGGCACGTCGGTCACCCAGCCGGCGGCTGCCGCGGTCTGGGGGCTCGCCCGCTCCGCCCAGTCGGAGAACCCAGGCCGGATCGTCCTGGTTGACCTCGACGACCACGACAAGTCGGTGTCGGCCCTCCCGGCCGTGCTGGCCGGCGGTGAACCGCAACTGGTCCTCCGCGAGGGTGTCGCACACGTCGCCCGGCTGGTGGCCGCGGGCGCATCCGACAGCACCTCCGGCAGCACTTTCACCGCCGACGGCACCGTCCTGCTCACCGGGGCCGCCGGCGCCCTCGGCGGGCTCGTCGCCCGGCATCTGGTCGACGCGCACGGGGTGCGGCACCTGCTACTGGCCAGCCGGCGCGGTCCCGACGCGGACGGCATGGCCGCGCTGAGCGCCGATCTCACCGCCCGGGGTGCCGGGGTCACCGTCGTCGCCTGCGACCTGGCCGACCGGAGCGCGGTCGCCGCGCTGCTCGCTGGGGTGTCCGCCGACCACCCGCTGACCGGGGTGGTGCATGCCGCCGGGCTGCTCGACGACGGAACCATCCCCTCGCTGACCCGGGAACGCCTCGACGCGGTGCTACGGCCCAAGGTTGACGCCGCCACCAACCTGCACGAGCTGACCCGCCACGCGGACCTCACCGCGTTTGTGCTCTTCTCCTCGGCGGCCGGTGTGCTCGGCGGGCCGGGCCAGGGCAACTACGCGGCGGCAAACGCCTTCCTCGACGCGCTCGCGGCCGCCCGCCGGGCGGCCGGGCTTCCCGCCCAGTCCCTTGCCTGGGGGCCGTGGGCCGGCGGTGGCATGGCCGACAACCTCGGTGGCACCGACCGGGCCCGGATGTCCCGCGGCGGGGTGCTGCCGATGTCCCGCCAGGAAGGGCTGGACCTGCTCGACGCGGCGCTGGCCCGTACGGACGCGGTGCTCGTGCCGGTCAAGGCCGACCTGCGTACCCCGGCCACGGGAGAGGTGCCGCCGATCCTCCGTACGCTCGTCACCCCGCAGCGGCGGAGCCGGTCCGGGGTGACCCGGCCCGACCCGGCGGGGCTGCGGCGTACCCTCGCCGGTCTCGACACCGACGGCCAGGAGGCGCTGCTGCGTGACCTGGTCCGGAGGCGGGCCGCGACGGTGCTCGGTCACACCCGACCCGACGACGTTGACCCGGCGCTGCGCTTCGTCGAACTCGGTATCGACTCGCTCACCGCGATGGAGCTGCGCAACGCCCTGAACGAGGCCACCGGGCTGCGGCTGGACACGGGCGTGGTCTTCGACCACGGCAGCGTCGCCGAACTCGCGGCCCTGCTGCGCACCGAACTGGCCGCCCCGCCGGCCGAGGAGCACACCGGTCCGACCGACGCCGCCGACACCATGAGCGCGTTGTTCCGTACCGCCGTCAAGGGTGGCCGGGTTCAGCAGGGCCTGTCCCTGCTGTACGCGGTCGCCGACATCCGGCCCACCTTTGACGGGCCGGCCGACCTGCCGGAGATCCCCAGGCCCCGCCGGCTCGCCCGCGGGGACCAGGGGCCGGCGATGGTCTGTCTTCCCTCGCCGATGGCGCTCGGCGGCGATCAGCAGTACGCCCGGTTCACCGCCGAGTTTGGTGGTACCCGCGACGTGTGGACCCTGCCAGTGCCGGGCTTCGGCCGTGACGAGAGCCTGCCGGCCTCGTCCGACGCGGCGGTGCGGGTCTTCGCCGAGATGGTCCGCCCGATCGCCCAACAGGGGGCGTACCTCCTTGTCGGCTACTCCTCGGGTGGGCTGTTCGCCCACGCCACCGCCGGTGAGCTGGAGCGGCAGGGGCACGGCCCGACCGGGGTGGTGCTGCTGGACACGTACCTGACCACCGGCAGCACCACACCGGCCTTCTTCACCCACATGCTCGACTCGCTGCTGGATCGGGAGGCCGCCTTCGGCGAGTTCAGCAGCGCCCGGCTGTCGGCGATGGGCCGCTACGTGCGGCTGCTGGAAAGCTGCCCGATCGAGCCTGTCGATACACCGGTGCTCTTCGTCCGGCCACAGGAGTCCATCATGGCCAGCGACGACGATGGGTGGCGAGCCACCTGGGAAACCCCGCACACACTCCGGGAGGTGCCCGGCGACCACTTCACCATGATGGAGGGGCAGGTCGCTGCGACGGCCGGCGTGGTCCGGGACTGGATCTCGCAGTGACGACAGCTGGAGTGAACGCGATGACACTGGCACCGACCGACCGGGGCACCGTGGAGTTCGGCGACTACCGGACGTGGTACCGCGTGACGGGCCGACTGCACGAGGGTCCGCCGCCACTCGTCGTGCTGCACGGCGGCCCGGGCAGCACCCACGACTACCTGCTCAACCTGGCCGAGCTGAGCCGCTCGGGTCGCCCGGTGGTGCACTACGACCAGCTCGGAAACGGCGGCTCCACCCACCTGCCCGACCGTGGCGCTGACTTCTGGACGGTGGAGCTGTTCCTGGCCGAGCTGGACAACCTCCTGCGTCGGCTCGGCGTCGCCGACGGGTACGTCCTGTTCGGGCAGTCCTGGGGTGGGGTGCTGGCGGCGGCCCACGCGATGGATCGCCCCGCCGGGCTGCGTGGCGTGGTGATCGCCAACGCCCCCGCGTCATACCCGCTGTGGCTGCCCGAGCTGGACGTCCTGCGGGCCGCGCTGCCCCCCGGCGTGGACGAGACACTGCGCCGGCACGAGGCGGCCGGCACCACCGACAGCCCCGCCTACGTGGCGGCGATGATGGTCTTCTACCAGCGGCACGTGTGCCGGTGTGAGCCGTTGCCCCCGGAGCTGATGGCCAGCTTCATGGAGATCAACGGAGACCCCACCGTCTACCACTCGATGAACGGGCCGAGCGAGTTCTGCGTGACCGGGACCCTGCGGGAGTACTCGTTGGTCGACCGGTTGCCGCAGATCGACGCGCCGACCCTGGTGATCAGCGGCGAGCACGATGAGGTCACTCCGGCGGCGGTACGCCCCTTCCACGATTTGGTCCCCGGTGCTCGCTGGGAGATCATCAACGGGGCCAGTCACCTGCCTCACCTGGAGACCCCGGAGCGGTTCACCGACATCCTCACCGAGTTTCTCGACCAGCTCTGAGCTTGTCGTCCACACCGCGTGCTCTCGCCGTTCAAGGTTGAGCTGGCCATCGAAAGGGGCCCGCGACCGAACTGGTCGCGGGCCGTGGCGCGCTGGTGCGTCACACGGAAGCACCGAGCATGTCGCTTAGTGCGCTCCATAGTGTCTGCGCGGTGGCGAATGTCTCCATCGACATCGCCTCGTCGACGAACCGTACGTTGTACTCGCTTTCCAGCACTGCCAGCAGCTCGACCATGGCGAGGGAGTCCAGGCCCGAGTCCCGCAGGCTGGCGCCGCCCAGCAGCGGCTCCTCCGGGTCGAGGAAGGGCAGGTGCTGGCGCAGGATGGTCTCGAACCGTTGATCCCACATGTCGGTGATTTCCTTCCGGTGCAGGGTGAGAAAACGCTAGCAATGACTGCTGGGCGTAGACGACCCGACAATTTCTGGTCCCGTGGAGGGTCGACGGTTAGGGGTCATTAGGGGTGTCGATGCGGGTGTGGCGCACTTAAGGTCGCCGATACGCTCCGGCCATGGGTCGAGAGATTTTCGCGCGCACGCACGCCTCCGTGGAGACGCTGCCCGAGTTTCTGTTGGCGGGCGCCCGGTTGACGCCCGACCGGCCGGCCGTCGTTCAGGCCGTCGGCGGCGAGACCGGCACCCTGTCGTACCGTCAGCTCGCCCAGCGGGTTGACGGCTACGCCGCCGCTCTCGACGAGTTGGGGCTGGACATCGGCGACCGGGTGATCCTGGAGTCGGACACCTCTCCGACCGCCATCGCCGCCTTCCTGGCCTGCTCCTCGTTGGGGCTCACCTTCATCCCGGTCAGCCCGGAGACACCGGCGCAGCGCCTCGCGTTGATCGCCGAGAGCACCGAGGCGGCGCTGCACCTGCAAACCGTTGATGGACGCCGGGAGGCGTTGCCCACGCCGCTGGGCACCGCCCGCTTCGGCGCCGACGGCATCCAGATCGAGCGGGCCCCGGCGCCCCGTACCCGGCGCCGCCGGGAGTTGGTCCCCACCGACCCCGCCTACATGATCTTCACTTCCGGCACCACCGGCCGGCCCAAGGGCGTGGTGATGAGCCATCGGGGCGTACTCGCCTTCTTCCGAGGCATGCTCCGGCACGGCATCGTCTCCGCCGAGGACCGGGTCGCGACCACCTCCCCGCTCCAGTTCGACTTCTCCCTGCTCGACATCGGCTTGGCCCTGGGCAGCGGCGCGGCCGTCGTGCCGGTGCCCCGGGCGCTGCTGCGCTGGCCGCGCCGGTTCGTGCAGTTCCTTACTGACACCGGAGCCACCCAGGTCAACGGCGTCCCGTCGATCTGGCGGGGCGTGCTGCGGCATGAGCACGCGGGACTGGCCGCCCTCGGTGAGCAGATCCGCGGTGTGCTCTACTCCGGCGAGAACTTCCCGCTGCCCGAACTACGCGAACTGCAACGGGCCCTGCCCCGGGCCCGGGTGGTCAACTGCTTCGGCAGCAGTGAGTCCCTCGCCGCGTCCTTCACCGACGTGCCGAACCCGTTGCCCGACGACGCGGACCGGATCTCCATCGGCCACGCCCACCCCGGTGCGGAGATGCTGCTGATCGACGAGGACGGTCGGCCGGTCGACGAGCCGGGTGTGGTCGGCCAGATCCACCTGCGCAGCGCCGCCCTGTTCAACGGCTACTGGAACGACCCGCAGGCGACCGCCGAGGCGCTGGTGCCCGACCCGCTCAACCCGGCCGCCGGGCAGGTGGTCTTCCGCACCGGCGACCTGGCGTACCGGGGGGCCGGCGGCGAACTGTACTTCACCGGCCGAGCCGACTCGCTGGTCAAGGTACGCGGCAACCGGGTCGAGCTGGGCGAGGTGGAGCGCCGGGTCCGGGAGTTCCCGGGCATCGCCGGCGCCGCCGCGCTGATGCTCCCCCAGGAGGGCAGGGATCCGGTGCTGGCGACCTTCGTGGTGCTCGACCCGGGTGTTACCGGCGTCGAGGAGATGGAGCTCGGCGCGTTCTGCCTGGAGGCGCTGCCCGACTTCATGGTGCCGCAGCAGGTGCGGGTCCTCGACGAGCTGCCGGTCAACGCCAACGGCAAGGTCGACCGGCGGGCCCTCGCCGCCCGCGCCGGAGAACCCGCGGGCTGATCCACCGTTCGCCGGTCCCGACCGGTTCCCGTTGACGTGGGCCCCGACCGGTTCCCGTTGACGTGGGCCCCGACCGGTTCCCGTTGACGTGGGGGACCGGCCCGGGGGTCAGGTCTCGGCGGCCGTACGGGCCAGCCGGGCCCGGTCGATCTTCCGGTTGGAGTTCAGCGGGAACTCCGGCACGTGTCGGTACGAGCGGGGCAACATGCCCTTCGGCAGGATCTGCCGCAGCTGTCGGGACAGCTCCGCCGGCGCGGTCGGCTCGCCGGTGTAGAAGACCACCAGTTCGGTGCTGCCGGTCCCGGACCGGGCCACGGTGACCGCGTCCTCGATCCCGGGGCAGCCCCGCAACGCGTGCTCGATCTCGGCCAGCTCGACCCGCCAGCCGTGCACCTGCACCTGGGCGTCCAGCCGGCCCAGGTAGATCAACTCCTTGTTCCTCAGCCGCCGCACCCGGTCTCCGGTGCGGTACCAGCGCCGGCCGTCCCGGATGAGGAACCGGCCCTCGTCGTCGGCCGGATCGAGGTAGCCGGGGGTCAGCTGCGGGCCGGTGACCAAGAGTTCACCCTCCACCTCGTTGGCCGTGCCGTCCGCGTCGAGCAGCACCCCGTCGTGTCCGTCGTGCAGGGATCCGATGGGGACGAGGCCGTTGACGCAGAGCCCTGGCGAGGTCTGTGGCGACCAGCGGTGCCCAGTGATGGTGACGGTCAGCTCGGTCGGGCCGTAGATGTTCTCCAGGGTCGACCCGGGCGCCGCTGTCAGCCAGCCCACCGCGTCGGCGGCGTGCAGCGCCTCGCCGGCGAAGAAGCTCCACCGCAGCGACGGCATCGCCGCCGGAACCAGCCGTCCGGTCCGCCGGACCAGGGTGATCGCGCTGGGGGTGGAGAACCACACCGTCAGGCCCCGCTCGGCCACGAACGCCGGGACGTCCCGGTACGCCCCCGGGGGCACCGGGTGCACGCTCGCCCCCGCACCCCAGGCGCAGAAGAGGTCGAACATGGCGCAGTCGAAGTTCAGGTCGAACGACTGTGAAAAGCGGTCGCTCGGCCCGAAGTCGTACCGGTCGTCCAGTACCGAGAAGTAGTGCCGCAGGTTGCCGTGGGTGATCGGCACCGCCTTGGGGCGCCCCGTCGAACCGGAGGTGAACAGCACGTAGGCCACGTCGTCGGGGCCGGCCGGGAGCGGCTCGGCCAGCGGCGTCGCCGAGGCTACCGGGAGCCGGAGACCGGTGCCGCTGCCATCCGGGTCCGCCACCGGCGCCAGCACCGGCACCCCGGAGACCGCATCGCCCAACTCGGTCCGTACCGCCAGACCGGCGTCGTCGAGCAACAGGGTGGACACCCCGCACGCGGTGAGCATCCGGGCGGTGCGCGTCGCCGGGAACTCCGGGTGTAGCGGTACGGCGGTCGCACCGACGTACAGGGTGGCGAGTAGTCCCGCGTACGACTCCAGGGTCTTGCCGGCCAGGATGCCGACCACCTGGGGTGGCCCGTGCGGGCCAGCGGCCAGTGCACCCGCCCAGCGCAGGGCGGTGTCGTGTAGTTCCTCGTAGCTGACCGGGCCGGACGGCAGGTGCAGGGCGGTGGCCCGGGGCGCGGCGGCCAGCCCCTGCAGGAATCGCCCGGACAGGGCGTAGTCGGTGTGCTGAGTCATCATCGTCCTCCGTGCTCGACCGGCCGTCACACGACCACGGTGCGGCGGATCGGCGACATCGCCCGCCGCGGGTCCACGATGGTGGTCTGGAAGTTGCGGACGGTCGCCCCCACCCGACCCCACAACCGGTCCGGTCCACAGACGTGCACCGCCTCCACGCCTAACCCTTGGAACGTGCCGACCACCTCCAGCCAGCGCACCGGCGTGACGATGCCGTCGAGCAACATGGCCCGCACACCGGCTGCGGTGTCCCGCACCGTGCCGTCCTGGTCGGCGACGACCGGGATCTGCGGGTCGGTGAAGCGCAGCGACCCGAACAGCTCCACCTCCACCCGGTCGCGCAGCGGCTGGAAAGCGGCAGCGTGTAGCGGCGGATCCATCACGTACAGCGGCAGCCCACCGCCGGCGCGCAGCCGCTGCGCCAACCAGTCGGTACGCCCCTCGTGCAGGGTCACCATCCAGAAGTCGGTGTCCACATAGCAGGAAATTTCGTACCACTCGCCGGCCTCGTCCAGTTCGCTCAGAATCTCCCGCAGTCGATCCGGCGGGGTTCGGACGAAGGACATCGTCACCACGCCCGGCTGCTCGGCCGCGAAGTACTCCGTCTCGATCCGGGACAGTCGCGCGGTCATCCGTACCGCCTCGGCGAAGTCCAGCGCGCCGCTGTACACGGCGGCGGCCTTGCCCCCGAAGCTGGGCCCGGTGACCAGTCCGGGCCGCAGGTCCAGCACCCGCTCCGCCCAGCGGGCCAACGCCACGCAGTTGACCAGGAAGGCCACCTGGGCGTACTCGGAGTAGTCGTCATCGCTGTCCCGATACCGGGCGAACAGGTCGTAGTCCAGGGCGTCGCTCGCGGTGGCGAGCAGGTCGCGGGCGTCCCGGTTGATGAGCATGAACTTCGCGACGTCGGCGAACTCGCACGGACCCATCCCGGGGAAGACGATGGCGTTGGTCATCTCTGGCATCCTTGTCATCGGGGGAGCTTGGCGAGGGCCCGCTCAACCTGGGCCAGCGCCTCGGCGACGTGCGGCACGGCGAGCGGGTCGGCAGCGTCCTGGGTCTGCCGCTGTTGCTGCCCGGTGGCGCCGTACAACATGCTGGTCGCCGCGCGGAAGCGCAGCGCGTCGGGTCGGTCTCCGAAGTGGTGGCCGGAGAGCACCGCGATCCCCAACTCCGCCAGCAGGTGGCGCTGTAGTGACGCGCCGTCGATGACGCCCTGCTCGGCCAGCGGGCCCCGCAGCGGCGCGAAGTCCGGGTAGACGTAGAACGCGCCGGTCGGTGGCCGGCAGGTTGCGCCCGCGTCCACCATGATCCGGTGCATTGCACCGGCGACCGTGCCGTGCAGCGCGGCGTCCGCCGCCAGCCGCTCGCGGATCTCCGGCGGCTCGGCGAAGGCGTACCGGGCCACGGACTGCATCGGGCCGGCCAGGGTGGACCAAATCTCGCTGGCCACCGCGGCGACGTCCGCGTGGATCCGCTCGCCCCACCCGCCGGCCGGGAACCGGGCCGCCCCGATCCGCCAACCGCCGAGCGCCAGGTTCTTGCTCAGCCCGGTGATCACCACGGTCCGCCGGGGCGCGACCTCCGCCGGGCTGAGCAGGTCCGCCCCCGGTTCGTGCAGGATGTCCCGGTAGATCTCATCCGAGACGATGAGTAGGTCCTCCTCCTCGGCGATCGCGCACAGCTCCCGGATCACCTCGGGTGGGGCGTGGGTACCCGTCGGATTGTCCGGCGAGGTGAGGATGAGGATCCGGGGGGCCTGGCCGAGCGCCCGGGCGGCGCGGATCGTCTCCCGCAGCGCTGCCGGGTCGGGCACACCGCCGCAGGACTTCGGGATCGGCACCCCCCGCACGTTCTTGCCGGCCAGTCGGGCCTGCGGGGCGTAGGTGACCCAGCTGGGCAGGGCGACCAGGGTGCCACCGTCGACGACCAGTTGCAGGGCCATCAGCAGCGGTTTACTGCCCGGCGCGACGATCACCTGGTTGGCCTCCGTGGGCAGGCGGCGGCGGGAGAAGTACCCGGCCACCGCTTCCCGGGTGGCCGGGTCGCCGACCACCGGCCCGTACGCGTTGCGGTCCGCACCCGCGGTCAGCTGTCGCACCAGCGGCGGAAATACCGGCAGGCGGGACTCACCGAAACCGAGGTGCACGATGGACTCGCCCCTGGCGATCCGCTGCGCGACCAGCTGGTCGAGTGCGAGATTGGGCGAGATCTTCCGGCCGGCCATCGCCAGCTCCCTTCGGGTCGGTTCGTGCTCAGGTGGTGACGACCGCGCCGGGGCGGGCCGCGCTGGGGCTGACCGCGGCGAGGATGTCCGTCGGGGCGGCCGGGTCGATCTGCAGGTCGCTCAGCCACGCCGCGTCCGCCGACCACCGGGCCCGGAACGGCCGGCCGACCAACCGTCGGTCGCGGGACTGGACCAACCGGAGTTGGAAGAAGTCGCCGTGTGGGGTCTGCTCGACGCCGTCGACCAGGACCTTGCCGGGGGTCGCCGACATGACCGGCCCGCGCACGGTCCGAGCCAGACCGGGCAGGTCCTGGTAGGCGGTACGGAAGATGTCGGCGGCACGGGTGAGCGGCACCTGGAAGTAGTCCCGAGGCCCGGTGTCCCGCTCGACGAACATGTAGTAGGGCACCGCACCGACAGCCAGCTCGGCCCGCCACATGTCGCTCCAGGCGCGGGGGTCGTCGTTGACGTAGCGGATCAGCGGGGCCTGGCAGTAGACGACCGCCCCCGTCGACCGGATCCGGGCGATGGCCCGCGTGGCGATCTCGGTGGCCAGTTCGCGCGGGTGGCTGAAGTGCGCCATCACCGCGACGGTGCGGCCGGTGGCGACCACCTGTGCGAAGAGCCGCAGCAGGTCGTCGGCGTCGCTGTCGGAGACGAACCGGTACGGCCAGTAGGCGACCGCCTTTGTGCCGAAGCGGATGGTGCGTACGGTGTCCACCTGCAGCAGCGGCTCGACATGGCTGCGCAGCCGCTCCGTCGACATGATCATCGGATCGCCGCCGGTGATCAGTACGTCGGTCACCGCCGGGTGCCGGTGCAGGTACGACACCAGCTGCTCGGGACCCGGCGCGGCGAACCGCAGGTCGGCGTCGCCGACGAACTGTGCCCAGCGGAAGCAGTAGGTGCAGTAGGCGTGGCAGGTCTGCCCCTGCTGGGGGAAGTACAGCACCGTCTCCCGGTACTTGTGCTGCATGCCGGGCAGCTCGTGACCGTCCAGGTGCGGCACGTTGTGCTGCTGCTGCCCGGACGGGTGCGGGTTGAGCCCGGCCCGGATTCGGGCCACCTCCACGCGCAGCCCCTTGCGGTCGCCGGCGCCCAGTAGGTCACCGAGGAGTCGTTCGTCGTCGGCGGCGAGCATGCCACGCTGCGGGAACACCAACCGGAAGATCGGGTCGTCCGGGATGCGGTCCCAGTCGATCAGGTGCGACAAGACGTATTCATTGACCCGGAACGGCAGCACCTGGGAAATGGTGCGGATCGCGTGCAGATTGTCAGCCGACAATCCGAAGCGGGCGCCCAGTTTGTCGATATGGTGCGGGCCGAAGGAGTGGAACCGCCCCGGACCAGCGATCGTGGAAACGAGCAGGGACATCAGCCATCCTCCAGGGGGGTTGCGCCCACCGACGTGGCGTGACTCAATCACCGGTGCACGCTCGCGCGAATCGCTCGACGGTCAATAGCGCATCGTCTTGACCCGAGGCTAGTGGCGGACCGTCCACCCGGACCCCTAGCGGCACCCCAGAGTCGCCCTTACCAATCGTGGTAGGGGGAAGGTAGGGGCGGTGCGGGGGTGTGGCTGGATTTCCTTTCCTGATTACGTATTCCTCGCCTGGTCCAGCTGGTGCCCGGCGGGTCGCCCGGAGCTGCCGTACCGCACCGAGCGGCCGACGAGACATCGACGCCAGCGCCTAAAACCGTGCGCCCGGTGCGACCCGAGGGAGTGCCCGTGACGATCGATCAGGAGATCCGTAAGTACCCGTTCCGCGAGTCGCCCGGAATCGGCATCGACCCGACCTACGAGCTGCTGCGCAGGACCGAGCCGCTGGCCCGGGTGCAACTGCCGTACGGCGAGGTGTCCTGGCTGGCCACCCGGTACGAGGATGTCAAGACCGTGCTGACGGACCCGAGGTTCAGCCGAGCCGCGGCACAGGGCAAGGACCAACCCCGTACCCGTGCGGAGATGACGTACGAGGGCATCATCGGCCTCGACCCGCCGGACCACACCCGGCTCCGCAAGTTGGCCGGCAAGGCGCTGACCGCCCGCCGGGTCAACGCGATCCGCGCGGACGCGCAGCGGATCGCCAACGAGTACGTCGACGAGCTGATCGCCAAGGGCTCCCCGGGGGATCTGGTCGAGCTTTTCGCCCTGCCGTACCCGGTCACCGTGATCTGCGAGCTGCTCGGTGTGCCGTTCGAGGACCGCGCCCAGTTCCGGATCTGGACCGAGGGGCTGACCAGTACCAGCGAGCAGTTGATGGTCTACGCCGAGCAGCTGTTCGGCTACATGGGCAAGCTGGTCGCCCAGCGCCGCGCGGAGCCCACCGACGACCTGCTCGGGGCGCTGGTCAAGGCCCGCGACGAGGGCGACCGACTGACCGAGCAGGAGCTGCTCTCCATCGCCGGGGTCGGACTGCTGCTCACCGGCGTCGAGACGGTCTCCACGCACATCCCGAACTTTGTCTACGCGCTGCTCACCCATCCGGAGCTGATGGCGCAGCTCCGCGCCGACCGGAACCTGGTGCCGGCCGCCGTGGAGGAGTTGCTGCGGATGATCCCGCTCAACCCGGCCGCCATGTTCCCCCGCTACGCGGTGGAGGACGCGACGCTCAGCGGGATCACCGTGCGCGCCGGCGAGCCGGTGCTGGTCTCCCTGCCGGGCGCCAACCGCGACCCGGAGGTCTTCGAGAACCCGGAGACCATCGACTTCACCCGTGACCCGAACCCGCACGTCGCCTTCGGACACGGCCCGCACCACTGTCTCGGCGCGCAGCTGGCCCGGATGGAGTTGCAGGTGGCCCTGCACACCGTCCTGGATCGCTTCCCCGACCTGCGCCTGGCCGACGGCGACGCGGGCGTGTCATGGAAGTCCGGCCTGCTGGTCCGGGGCCCGAAGCGGCTGCTGGTGGCCTGGTGACCGTGGTGGACACCCGCTGGATAGTGACCGTCGACCGGGAGGCCTGCATCGGTACCGGGGTCTGCGCTGGCGCGGCGCCCCGCCAGATCGAGGTCCGCACCGGCAAGGCATCCGCCCTGGCCCCGGAGACCGTGCCCGACGAGGCAGTCATCGACGCCGCCGAGATGTGCCCGATGTCCGCGATCACAGTGCGGGACGCGGCCTCGGGTGCGCTGCTCGCGCCCGAGGAGTGAACGACCACCGTCCAGACCGGTGACCCTGCCGGTTGCCGCGAGGCCGCCGCGACCGGTCTCCCTACCGGTCACGGCGGCCTCGCCGTCACCGGGCGCCGAAGCCGACACACCGACCGGGGCGCCGAACCCGGAGACCTAGTGGAGCGTGCCATGAGCGAGTCCGTGAACCCCACCGGTGCCGAGCCCGGCGCGCTGTCGGCGCTGCGGCGGCGACTGGAGGGCCGCACGGCCGACGAGCAGGACCGGGCGCTCATCGCCCTGGTCCGGGAGCAGGCCCGCGAGGTGCTGCGGACCGTGCTGCCGGACGGTCCGGAGGCCGTTGAGCCGGGCCGGCCCTTCCGCGATCTGGGCTTCGACTCGCTCGCCGCGGTCGAGCTACACCGTCGGCTGACTGCCGCCACCGGGCTCGACCTTCCGGTCACCCTGGTCTTCGACCATCCGACGCCGCAGGCGGTCGGGCGGCTGCTGCGGACGCTGCTCGGCGGCGATGCCGCCCCCGCCCCGGCCGCCGCGCCGCCGCGCCGGCCCGACGACGAGCCGATCGCCGTGGTCGGCATCGGCTGCCGCTACCCCGGTCACAGCACCTCCGCCGAGGACCTGTGGCGGCTGGTGTCCGAGGGCCGGCATGTCAGCTCCGACTTCCCGACCGACCGGGGCTGGGACACCGACGGGCTCTACGACCCCGATCCGGGCAAGCCGGGCAAGACCTACGTCCGCCAGGGCGGGTTCCTGGAGGGCGCGGCCGAGTTCGATCCGGACTTCTTCGGCATCAGCCCGCGCGAGGCGATGACGATGGACCCCCAGCAGCGGCTGGTGCTGGAGACCGCCTGGGAGGCGCTGGAAGACGCCGGCATCGACACGGCGTCACTGCGCGGCAGCCAGACCGGGGTTTTCATCGGTGCCGAACCCCAGGAGTACGGCCCCCGGTTGCATGAGGCCCCGGAGGGCCTGGACGGGTACCTGCTCACCGGCAACGCGCCGAGCGTGGTGTCGGGCCGGCTCGCCTACACGTTCGGCTTCGAGGGGCCCACCCTGACCGTGGACACCGCCTGCTCGGGCTCCCTCGTCGCCCTGCACCTGGCCTGCCAGGCGGTGCAGCGCGGGGAGTGCAGCACCGCGCTGGCCGGCGGAGTCGCGGTGATGGTGCACCCGGGCGCGTTCACCGCCTTCAGCCGGCAGCGCGGCCTCGCCCCGGACGGGCTCTGCAAGCCGTTCGCGGCGGCCGCCGACGGGACCGGCTGGGCCGAGGGCGTCGGCATCCTGGTGCTGGAGCGACTTGGCGACGCTCTTCGTAATGGCCACCGCGTCCTCGGTGTGATCCGCGGGTCGGCGATCAACCAGGATGGGGCGTCGAACGGGCTGACCGCCCCGAACGGGCCGTCCCAGCAGCGGGTGATCCGGTCGGCGCTGGCCTCCGCCGGCCTGACCCCCACCGACATCGACATGGTCGAGGCACACGGCACCGGTACCCGGCTCGGCGACCCGATCGAGGCGCAGGCGATCATCGCCACCTACGGCCGGGAACGCCCCGCCGACCGGCCCCTCTGGCTCGGCTCGCTCAAGTCCAACATCGGGCACTCGCAGGCCGCCGCCGGTGTCGCCGGGGTGATCAAGGTGCTGATGGCGATGCGGCACCGGGTGCTGCCGCGTACCCTGCACGTCGACACACCCACCCCCACCGTCGACTGGTCCGCCGGCACCGTCGAACTGCTCACCGAGGCCCGCGAGTGGACCGATCCGGGCCGGCCACGCCGGGCCGGGGTCTCCTCGTTCGGAGTCAGCGGCACCAACGCGCACGTCATCGTCGAGGAACCCCCGCCCGTTGACGATCCCGCCCTCACCGCCGAACCAGCGCCGTCGGACGCGGGCCTGCCGGTGGTGCTCTCCGCCCGCGGTGCGGCGGCGCTGCGCGCCCAGGCTGCCGCGCTGCACGCCACCTTGGCCACCAGCGAGAACACCCCGACGTTGCTCGACGTCGCGTACTCGCTGGCCACCACCCGGACCGCGTTGGAACACCGCGCGGTCCTGGTCTCCCGGGACCGGGCGAGCACCCTGCATGATCTGGCCGTGCTCGCCGACGGCGGTGACCTGCCCGGCGTGCACCTGGGACAGGTCACCGGCGATGGGCTCGGGTTCCTCTTCACCGGGCAGGGCAGCCAGCGGCTCGGCGCCGGACGTGAGCTCTACCGTGCCTATCCGGTCTACGCCGCCGCCTTCGACGCCGCCTGCGGCTGGCTGGACCTGCAACTGGACGCGCCCCTGACCGACGTGCTGTTCGCCGAGCCCGGCACCGCCGAGGCGGCGCTGCTGGACCAGACCGCCTACACCCAGTGCGCGCTGTTCGCCGTGGAGGTCGCCCAGTTCCGGCTGCTGGAGTCGTGGGGGGTGCGCCCCGACGTGCTCGCCGGACATTCGGTCGGCGAGCTGGCCGCTGCCCACGTCGCCGGGGTGCTCTCCCTGGAGGACGCGGCGATCCTGGTCGCCGCGCGCGGTCGACTCATGCAGCAGCTCCCCGCCGAGGGTGCGATGATCTCCGTGCAGGCCACCGAGGAGCAGGTTCGCCCGCTGCTCGCCGGTCGCGAGGCGCAGGTGAGCCTGGCGGCGGTGAACGGGCCAACCTCGGTGGTGGTCTCCGGCACCGAGGTCGCCGTGCTCGAGGTCGCCGCCGCCCTCGCCGCCGCCGGGCACAAGACGAAGCGGCTGCGGGTCAGCCACGCCTTCCACTCGCCGCTGATGGCGCCGATGCTCGCCGAGTTCGGCCGGCTGGCCCAGGTGCTCAGCTATCGTCCGCCGGCGACGCCGGTCGTATCCACGGTGACCGGACGGGCGGTGCTCTCCGGTGAACTGTGCGATCCCGAGTACTGGGTGCGGCAGGTCCGCGACGGCGTCCGCTTCGCCGACGCAGTCCGGGCGATGGCCGACGAGGGTGTCACCACGTTCCTCGAACTCGGACCGGCCGGGGTGCTCTCCGCGATGGGACCGGCCTGCCTCACCGAGGACGACGACGCGGCCTTCACCCCGGTGCTGCGCGCCGACCAGGATGAGCGGACCGACATCGTCTCCGCCCTCGCCCGCGTACACGTGCGGGGTGCGTCCGTGGACTGGTCGGCCTTCTTCGCCTCGCGCGGTGCCCGCCGGGTCGCCCTGCCCACGTACGCGTTCCAGCGTCGCCGGTTCTGGATGGCCTCCGGTGGCGGCAGCGCCGACGCGACCGGTTTCGGTCAGCTAGCTGCCGGTCACCCGTTGGTGGGTGCGGTCGTCGGCCTGGCCGGCGGTGACGGGGTGGTGCTCACCGGCCGGGTATCGCTGCGCAGCCACCCGTGGCTGGCCGACCACATCATCTCCGGGGTGGCGTTGCTGCCCGGCACCGCTTTCGTGGAGCTGGCGGTCCGGGCCGGGGACCAGGTCGGCTGCGGCACGGTGGAGGAGTTGACCCTGGAGGCGCCGCTGGCGCTGGACGAGCACGGGGTCGCCCTCCAGGTGGTGGTCAGCGCCGCCGACCCGGCGGGACGCTGCCCGGTGGCCATCTACTCCCGCCCCGACGAGCCGGGCGACCAGCTCTGGACCCGGCATGTCAGCGGCATCCTCGCTCCGGAGGCCGCCGACTCCGGCACCCCGCTCACCGAGTGGCCGCCCCGGGGTGCCCAGCCTGTTGACCTGACCGATATCTATCCCGTGCTGGCCGGCCGGGGCTACGGCTACGGCCCGGTCTTCCAGGGTCTCGAGGCCGTCTGGCGGCGCGGTGCCGAGGTGTACGCCGAGGTCGCGCTCCCCGCCGACAACCGGCCGGACGCCGCTCGCTTCGGCCTGCATCCGGCGGTGCTGGACGCCGCCCTGCACGCCATCGACGCGGCGGCCCGCCACGGCGAATCCGCCGACGACGAGGTGCGCATCCCGTTCGCCTGGAACGACATCACGCTGCACGCGGCCGGCGCCGCCGAGGTGCGGGTGCGGATCGCCCCCGCCGCCGGGGGCAGCGTCTCGGTGGCCCTCGCTGATCCCACCGGCGCGCCGGTCGCCTCGGTACGCTCCCTCGTCTCCCGGCCGGTCTCCACCGCCCAGCTCACCGCCGCCCGGGGTGGCTATCACGAGCGGCTGCTCCGGCTGGAGTGGACGAAGCTGGGCCACCGGCCCACGCCGTCGGGCACCCCCCGCTGGTGTGTGCTCGGCGACGAGCGGATCGGCTCGGCATCCCGGTACCCGGACGCCGCCGCGCTGGGTGCGGCGATCGATGCCGGCGCCACCGTACCTGAGTGGACGTTCGTCGCCGTCCGGGCCGGTGACGTCCGGGTGGCCACCGCCGACGCGCTGGCCACCCTCCAGCAGTGGCTGACCGATGCGCGGTTGGCCGGCTCCCGGCTGGTCTTCGTCAGCCGGGCCGACGATCTCGCTACCGAGGCGGTGTGGGGCCTGGTCCGGGCCGCACAGACGGAGAACCCGGACCGGTTCGTCACCGTACGGCTCACCGGCGCCCCATCCTCGCTGCTGGCCGCCGCCCTGGCCACCGGTGAGCCGGAGCTGCTGCTGCGCGACGGCGAGATCAGTGTGCCCCGGCTGGCCCGGGTCGCCACCACCGCCACCACCGCCTCCGCCACCGGAGGCAACGATGTGAACTCCGGCGCCCGCTGGCCCACCGACGGCACGGTGCTGGTCACCGGCGGCACCGGTGGCCTCGGCGCGCACGTCGCCCGGCACCTGGCCCACACCCACGGGGTACGCCACCTGCTGCTGACCAGCCGTAGCGGCCCGGCGGCGGCCGGCGTCGCGGAGTTGCGCGCGGAGCTGACGGCGGCCGGCGCCTCCGTCGAGGTAGCCGCCGCCGACACTGCCGACCGCGACGCGCTGACCGCGCTGCTCGCCGCCGTCCCGGCCGACCGGCCGCTGCGGGCGGTGGTGCACGCTGCCGGCATCGTGGACGACGGGGTGATCGGCTCGCTCAGTCCGGAGCGGCTCGACGCCGTGCTGAAGGCCAAGCTGGACGGCGCGGTCAACCTCGACGAGCTGACCCGCGACGCGGACCTGTCGGTGTTCGTGCTGTTCTCGTCCCTGGCCAGCCTGCTGGACTGCGCCGGCCAGGGCAACTACGCCGCCGCGAACGCGACCCTGAACGCGCTGGCCACCGCCCGCCGGGCCGCGGGCCGGCCCGCCGTCGCTCTCACCTGGGGTCTGTGGACCGGTGACAGCGGGATGGGCGGCCGGCTGGATGCCGCCGCGCGGCAACGCATCGACCGCTCCGGCATGCCCGGCCTCAGCCCGGCGGAGAATCTGGCCCTGCTCGACGCGGCGCTCGGCATCGACGAGCCGGTCCTGGCGCCGATCCAGGTCGACCTGGCCACGCTGCGCAACCGCCCGGATGGCGTACCGGCGCTGCTGCGCGGCCTGGTGCCGCTGCCGGCCAGGCGGGCCGCGCAGGCGGCCGGACCGGCGGACGCGGCGCAGGGCTGGGCCCGGCAGCTCGCTGCGCTTACCCCGGCCGAGCGGGACCGGGTCACCGTAGACCTGATCCGCGCCCACGTCGCTGCCGTGCTTGGCCACGATGGGGCAGCGGCGATCGAGCCGCGCCGTGCCTTCAACGAGGTGGGCTTCGACTCGCTGGCCGCCGTGGAGCTGCGGAATCGGCTCAACGCCGCCACCGGACTGCGGCTGCCGGCGACCCTGGTGTTCGACTATCCGACCCCGGCGGCGCTCGCCGAGTTCGTGCTCTCCACCGTGCTGGGCACCGACCTGGAGGTGGCGGTGCCGGAGCCGGCGCCGGCCTCCTTCGCCCAGGAGCCGATCGCGATTGTCGCGATGAGTTGTCGTTTTCCGGGTGGGGTGGCTACTCCGGAGCAGTTGTGGGAGTTGTTGGAGGGTGGTGTTGATGCGGTTTCCGGGTTTCCTACTGATCGGGGTTGG
>NZ_JABZED010000032.1:482-1152 GCF_013416675.1 Salinispora sp. H7-4 | reverse complement strand
GGATTTGGTGGGTATGTATGATCCGGAGCCTGGTAAGCCGGGGAAGACGTATTCGTTGGAGGGTGGTTTCCTCTACGACGCGGCCGATTTTGATGCGGACTTTTTTGGGATCAGTCCGCGGGAGGCGGTCGCGATGGATCCGCAGCAGCGGTTGCTGCTGGAGACCTCGTGGGAGGTGCTGGAGCGGGCCGGGATCGACCCGACTTCGCTCAAGGGCAGCCCCACCGGCGTGTTCGCCGGCGTCATGTACCACGACTACGCACTGCGACTGCACCAGCCGCCCGACGAGCTGGCCGGCTACCTGGGCAACGGCAGCCTGGCCAGCATCGTCTCCGGCCGGGTGGCGTACACCCTGGGGCTGGAGGGGCCCGCCATGTCGATCGACACGGCGTGCTCGTCGTCGCTGGTGGCGATCCACCTGGCGGTACAGGCGCTACGGGCGGGGGAGTGCTCCCTGGCGCTGGCCGGTGGCGTGACCGTGATGGCCACTCCCGACACCTTCATCGACTTCAGCCGGCAGCGGGGCCTGGCCCGAGACGGCCGCTCCAAGTCGTTCGCTGCCGGGGCCGACGGTACCGGCTGGGGGGAGGGCGCGGGCGTGCTGCTGCTGGAGCGGCTTTCCGACGCCGAGCGTCATGGTCATCAGGTGCTGGCGGTGGTGCGTGGCTCG
>NZ_JABZED010000032.1:216-385 GCF_013416675.1 Salinispora sp. H7-4 | reverse complement strand
GGCGACCAATCAGGATGGTGCGTCGAATGGGTTGACGGCGCCGAATGGTCCGTCTCAGCAGCGGGTCATCCGGCAGGCGTTGGCTGCTGCCGATGTTCGTCCGGAGCAGGTTGATCTGGTGGAGGCGCATGGTACGGGTACCACTCTCGGTGATCCGATTGAGGCGCAG
>NZ_JABZED010000032.1:0-154 GCF_013416675.1 Salinispora sp. H7-4 | reverse complement strand
GCGATCATTGCTACGTATGGGCAGGGTCGGCCCGGGGACCGGCCGTTGTGGTTGGGTTCGATCAAGTCGAACATCGGTCACACGCAGGGTGCGGCCGGTGTGGCCGGGGTGATCAAAGCGGTGTTGGCGATGCGTAACGGCGTGTTGCCGCGCA
>NZ_JABZED010000031.1:260-13026 GCF_013416675.1 Salinispora sp. H7-4 | reverse complement strand
GGCTGCAATCCGGTGAACGGGAAGATCCACTCCGGGCGGGCTGACGTGATCACCTGCACCCCGAACATCCTGCACGACTGTCCCTAACAGACGGACATCGGGGTTACGAGACATCCCTTAGGGGGCCGAGGTGAACAGCGTGAATTTTACCCAAGCTTCCCTGTGTATATTTGGCTCGTGACGAGTCGGCGAACAGCCCTGCGGCAGGTCCTCCACCGGGCAGCCGGTGCCATGACCGCCCAGCAGGTCGCAGACGAAGTGGGCTGGCCGGTCGAGACCACCCGGCTACACCTGGAGGAGTTGGTTGGCGCGCAGCTCGCCGAGCGTGTACCCGGCGCTCCTCGCGGCCGTGGCCGCCCACCGATGACCTATCGCGCAACCGTCGGCATGGACACCGCCGGACCCACCCGGTACCGCTTGCTGGCGGGGCTGCTCGCGCGCACATTGCGCGAGCAGCCGAATGGTCGCGCACTCGCACGTGCCGCCGGACGGGCGTGGGCATCCGAGCAGCCGACGGAGGCCATCGACGGCGCCCCACTCGCTCGGGCCACAACCGCGCTCACATCCCGCTTCGATGCCCACGAGTTCGCGCCGACCGCCACGCTCACCGGGGACCGCGCCGACATCACGTTGTGGCACTGCCCCTTCCTCGACCTCATACCTGGCTACGGCGACGTCATCTGCTCCCTACACGACGGCATGGTGGACGGGATCACCCGCGCCACTGCCGGGACATCGGTGGCGGCCCAACTCACCCCTTTCCCGAGACCTGACTCGTGTCAGATCACGTTGACCCGCCGCACCCGAAGGAAAGACTGATGCCCACGACGCCAATGAAAAGTCTGCACGAACTCGGACAGGAACTCTTGACCCGCGCCCACGAAGCTTCGTCCGGGCGCGCCGTGGCCATGCTCAACGCCGATCACCGCAGCCTGAAGCAACTAGTGCTGGCCCTGCGGGCTGGATCGGCGTTGAGCGAGCACGAGAACCCGGGACAGGCCACCCTGCAACTGTTGTCGGGAACAGCCACCGTGAGCACCACCGAGATGACGTGGCACGGCTCCGCCGGCGACTACCTGGTGATTCCAGATCACAAACACGACCTTCGAGCGGTCAGTGACGCTGTCGTCATGCTGACGTTCGTCAAAGATGCCGACCGGCCTGAGCCACCCGCGGCCGCCGACCTGAGGAGCGACACATGAGCATCGTCAAAATTAATGCGATAGACATCATCGAAGGTCACGGTGACGAATTCGTCGAACGGTTCTCGGCACGCCCAGGCAAGATCGAAGATGCGGACGGATTCGAGGGCTTTCAGGTGCTGCGTCCGACCGACGACCGCACGACCTGGTTGGTGGTCACCCAGTGGCGTGACACTGAGGCGTACGACGCCTGGTACGCCACCCGCCCGCATCGCGCTCCCGAATCGGTGACCTACGCCAACAAGTGGGAGCTGTGGTCCTTCGAGGTCCTCACCGCGGCGAACCCCGCCTGAGGCCGGCGCCTGCCTGGCCGGGGTCAGAGCTACCCCGGCCAGGCAGGGATCAAGCGGTGGATGTGGCCGAAGCCGGTCCAGACCCGGCGTCGACAACCAGTCGCCAGCTCACGCGGTGACGGCGCGCCGGGTCATGGAGGCTTTCGGGGAACTGCGCTTCGGAGTACGGGTTGTCGTTCGACACGCGGGGCCGGGAGTAGGAGCGGGTGACGTCGAGATCGGCGAGGAGTCCGGCGACGGGTTTCGAGGTCGAGGAGCCACGGTCGGCGTGTAGGACCTCGGGCCGTGCGCCGTTGCGGGTGATGGCGTCATCGATCAGCTCGCGGGTGAGTATCGAGTCCTCGCCGGTGGCGACGTGCCAGCCGACGATGTAGCGAGAGCACACGTCGATGATCACGTACCGGTGGTAGAACACGCCCCGCGCTGTGGTTTTCAGGCGGGTGGTGTCCCGTGACCAGACCTGTGACGGCCCGGTCGCGCCCAACTGCGGGATCGTCCGCCCTCACCCGAGGCCTTCGCCGCGTCGTACTCCGCCACGATCCGCAGCTTGTACTCCGCGGTGACCGTCTGACGCTTCGGCCGTCCGCCCTGCTCACCTGGAGTACTGGGTAGTCACAGGGATCCTCTTCCTGTCACCCGGCACGCCTATCTCGACCGGGGAGGCTGCCTCATCTCCGCCTGACAGGCAGGGGCTCCCACCTCCTTCGTGCAATCGAGGGCGCCAGCGAAGGCGAGCAGCATGATCGAATCGATCACCACAGCGATTGTCGAAGGCGGCTGAGCGTATCCAATCGTGCGGGCAACGGTGGTCGACAGATCCGGTCGGGCTTCCCCCTGGTGGAGCCGACCACCCCATCGCCCTGGCGGACCGAGGAGTTCGAGGCCGGTCAACTGTCTGGCGGCGAACTGCTGCCGACGTTCTGGCAGGTCAGGCCACTACCCGGTGTGGACGTACGACGGGAATGCCCTTCGGTGGGCATCGACCTCAGCGCGTGCGGCGGCCGGCAGGCGGCGGGCGAAGCTATATATCGCGTTGCTTCGATCAGGGGCCGATTGTAGAGTCCCGGTTTCCTGGAAGAGCGACTACCTGTTCCTGCTCGGATGTGTCCGTGGGCTCGCCGAATGTGTCTCAGCACGCCACGAAGAATCGATGAAAGGCTACTGTTCCCGATGGAATCTCGTCGTGTGACCGTTCCTGGCGGTTTGCTTTTCACCAGCAGCGGCGGCGACCCGACTCGTCCCGCTGCCCTCTTCGTGCACTCCGGCATCGCGCACTCGCAGATGTGGTTTTCCCTGATGCGCGCGGTCGGCGACGAGTTCTTCACGGTCTCCTACGACTGTCGTTGTTTTGGTCGATCCACCACGTCGATGGGCGGCACCTACTCGGACCTGGCCGACCTGGCCGCCTTTCTCGATGCGTACGGTCTGGACAGCGCTGTCGTGGTGGGAGAGTCGCGGGGGGCCAGGCTGGCCGTCGACTTCGCGCTCACCCAGCCGCAGCGGGTGCGCGGCCTGTTCCTCCTGGCACCGGACATTGGCGGGTTCGACGCGCCGGTGGCCGACGACGAGCGGGAACTGGTCGCGGCGATCGGTGCGGCCGAGGACGCGTGGGAGGTCGAGGAGATCATCGCCAACGAGGTCCGGTTACTGGTCGACGGCCCGACCCGTGACCAGGCCGAGGGGCGCCAGGCGGTCCGCACGAGCGTGATCGAGATGTCCCGGGTGAACTACGCGCAGCAGAAGGACACCCCGGACTTCACCTCCGTCGAGCCGGCGGCGGCCACCCGGCTGCCCGACGTCACCTGCCCGGTACGAGTGCTCGTTGGTGAGGCCGACACCGCCGGGACGAAGGCGATGGCGGCCGCGCTCGAGAATGCCAGCCCGAAGGCCAGCCTCCTACGGGTGCCGGACACCGCGCACGCGCTCACCATGGAGCGTCCCGAGGTCGTGGAGCGCGAGCTCCGCTCCTGGTTGCGCGACTTCCGCCGGTGACTGGTGGGCCGGCCGTACCAGCCGGCGCCGCGAGGTCGAGTCCGCTGAGCGCGGTCTTCTTGCCGCAGCGTTTGACCAGGCCCTCGGCCTGGAATGCGTAGTCCATGTGCGGAGGCTGGACCGGTGGATCGGCGAGCTCAACCAGATCCGGCGGGTGTCTGCCGTCCTACACCAGCTGCGTACCCTGCGCTTGCACTACATCGACTACGGTCGGCTGATCGGGTACTCGAGGACGGGCCCCCGCCACGGGGGACATGGTCCTGTGCGTGGTGAGCCTCGACCCCGACGTCCCGCGCCGGGGCACGCTCGTCCTCGCCCCCGGCGACCTCGGGATCTCCGCGCGCTCCGTCGATCTCGTCGACGAGGTCAGCGGCGCGGCGCTGACCTGGTCCCAAACGCTTCCCGTTCACCTGGCCCCTGGGTGGGACGTCGCCGCCATCTACACCAGCCCCGCACCATTTCCCCTGAGGAGCGCCTGTGAGCACTGGGATCGTGCAGGCCAGCGAGCGGATCTTCGACGTGGTGTCGGTGCGCGTCGACGCCCGCGTACCTGCGAGGCGTGGCTGGACAACCTGCGGGCCAACCGGGAGGCCGCGATCGCCGCGGCCGGCGAGGAGGCGTACGCGCAGCACGAGCGCGCGAAGGCGGCCGGCGTGCGGGCGTACGCCGAGCGCTTCACCACCCTGCTGCGGATCTCGTTCGACTGAGCACACGACACGTGTCCCGGCCGGCCCCGAGGCCGGCCGGGGCACGTGTCGTCGGGATCGTCAGGCGTCGACCGGACGATCGCCGCGCTCGCGGACGGGTAGCCCACGTCGTGGGGTGATCGATGCGATCGCCGCCGCGCCGAGGACGAGCGCCGGGACCACGACGTAGACCCCGTCGCCGAGACCCAGGAGCAGGCCCCAGGCCAGCATCACCAGCGTGCACAGCGCCGTCGTGGCGCCGACGGCGCGGCCGGTCAGGTCGGCGGCGAGGGGCAGCAGGGCCGCGACCACCGGCACACCCAGCAGGTAGCCGGTGGCGGCGCCGTTGTCGGATACGGTGTCGGGCAGCAGGGCGACGACGATTCCTAGGGCCAATCCCAGGGCGACCAGCCGCAGTGACCGGCCGAGGGCCTGCGGGGCGCCCCGCCATCGTCTCAGGTAGAGCAGTGCCGCCACGATGACGACCAGCGCGAGCACTCCGCCGACAATGGCAGCGACATTCATGACGACTCCTCGGCCTTGATGATGTCGGCGACCCGGGCATCGTTCCCTCGACCGGCCACCGCTTCCGCAACGAATCGGTGAGCTGACGCAGCCGTTCCTCCTGCCGATGGGCGGCCACCGGCGACTTTACCGTCCCGACTAACCCGCGAGAAGGCCGCTTCCAGGGCTGCACCCACATCGCGCCCACCTGACAGCCACCATCCAAACAGGCCACACAGCACAAAGGGCCTGGTTCGCATTTCCGCAGCTCAGGCCTTTCACGATCTTGCGTGCTCGAAGGGATTCGAACTCCTAACCTTCTGACCCGTAGGCCGAAGTGGAATGAAATCCCTTCCACTTTCCACTCTTTAGGAAACTTGTCCGGCCGCATCCAGCCCAGTCCCCCTGCGTCCACCGCATCCCCGCAGGTCCACGCCCAACATACCGATTCGTCCGTGCTGCTCGATTCGTCGATCACCCTCAAGTGGATGCGGTAGCCGTCGGGTTGGGGGAAGGTCTGGACGCCGTGGAGTCGATGATCACTGTTGGCTCCCGATGGTCGGAGTGTCTTCGGCACAGGCGATGGCTTCGATCTCGACGCGCAGGTCAGGCGTGGCCAGACCGGCAACGGTCATGACGGTCATGCAGGGCCGCAGGTCGTTTAGCCATGCGCTCAGTCGCTTCCTCCGACGGGGCAGGTCGATCTCGCCGACGAGGTAGATCGTCAGCTTGACCAGGTCCTCCGGACGCATGCCAGCAGCCGCCAGGTTGGCCGTGACGTTCTCCAAGGCCAGGCCGAACTGCTCGATCGGATCGTCGGGAAGCTCACCGGCGGGCGTCATCCCGACCTGGCCGGAGAGCACGAGCCACCTGACCGACCCTGTGATCTCCGCCTGATGGGAGTAGGCGGCGAGCGGCGCTGCGATCTGCGGGGGGTTGCGGAACAGGGTTCCGGCAAGGTGACGATATGGCCGTTTCAGTCGAGTCCGAGTAGTTGGAGTGGCCGGTATGGGTTTCGGCTGTTGTGGCGTAGGGCTGCAGCGATGGTGGTGATGCCGGTTAGCCGGAGCAGGTTGATCGCCGTGTTGCGCAGAGTGGCCATGGCGCGGGGTGCGTTGCCGGTGCGTAGGCGGCTGGCGTCCTCGGCGTAGGTGGTGTCGCGGATGTGGTGCAGAGTTTCGATGGCCCAGTGCCCGCGCAGCCAGTCGGCCAGTTCGGCAGGGCCGGCCTGGGCTGCGCTCAGGTTGGTGATCGCGTAGACGGTGACGGTGGACCAGCGGTCAGTGGCCAGGTTCAGCCGTCGGCGGCGGATCCGTAGTGCTTGTACGGCGTGGGGAAAGTCCAGGGCGAGTGGCCCGGTGCAGGTGACTGCTTGCAGGCGGCGGATGTCGTAGCGGCCGTGCCCGCGGGTGCTGGTCTCGTCCTGGATCGGGATCTTCGTCCAGGGCAGGGTCTTGAGCTGCCGATACAGACGCGGCTGGTTCTTCTTCACGGTGAAGACGTAGGCGGCCTTCTTGGTGTCGACCAGCCAGCGGGCATGCTCGCGCTGGGTGTGTAACGCGTCGGCGGTGACGACCACCGCGGTCAGGTCGAGAGGGCCCAGCAGCGGCTGGAAGCGGGTCAGCTCGTTGGTCTTGCCGTCGACGTCGACCTGGCCCAGGACCGTCCCGGTGTGCTGGTCGAGCACTGCGAGGAGATGCACCTGTTCACCGGCCGGGCCGCTGCCCCGCAAGGTTTTGCCGTCCACGCTGTACACCCGTCGCCCGGTGGTCGCCGCCGGCTGGCACGCGAGGACCCACCGACCGACCGTGTCGTCCAGGGCGTCGGCGTCGATACCGGCCAGGATTCGCCGGAACGTGGACTCGTCCGGAGCTCGATGCACCCCGGTGAACGGATCCCGGAACACGCCCAGTTCAGCGAGGACCTGCTGCGGCGCATCAGCGGCCCATTCCGCGACCGCCGCCGCGGAGCGGGCACCGGTCAGCACCGCCGCGACGGCAGTGGCCAGGACCGCGGGCAACGCATGGACGACACCGCGGGGGTCTCGCCGGTCCGGCACTGCCGCCAACGCCGTGACCAGGCTCGACCGGCGTTGGACCGGCAACGACTCATCCAGGTGGTCCGCGTGCACGGCCAACACATCAATCAGCGATGATGATCCCAACGGGCGTGGTCCTCTTTGATCTTCCCAGACTCGACACCTGGATGATCATCGAAAGGCCGCGCCCGTCTCTATACCACCATGATCCGGAGCGTCCCCACCCAACCGGCCACAACGGTCATATCGCTACCTTGCCGGAGCCCTGGGTTGCGGAAGGCTTTCATGGTGCTCCATCTCAGATAGGCGGGTGCTGCCGGGCACGGAGGCGTTCGGTGCATTTTCTGTGGAAACCTCCGCGTAGGCGGGAAAGTCCGGTGTAGTTGAACGGCGCGGCGTAGCGAAGCTCACCGGCCGTCGCCGCCGAGGCGGCGCATTCGTGAACCGCATGCATTTCGGACGCGAACACCTGCTCGGTGATCTCCAGCCACGTCTGCATGCCGATCCGTACCCGGTGGGGTTGGAACTGAAGGAACACCCCGACCAGCGCTTCGGCGTCTTCGGTTTCCGGGCGGCCGTGGGTGAACACGCCGCTCACGACGTCCGAGTCGCCGGTGAGTAGCGCCAGCACGCGCAGGTGGGCTGCCAGTAGTTAGCTGCCTCGGCGTTTCCGACCGCGTCCAGGACGGTGAGGGAGGGCTCGACTGAGGCGTCGCCATGGCGACAGCGGTTGGGATGTGCTGATAGTCGACCAGAACAATCTGCTGGCAGTGCGCAGTCAGGTTCGGATCAAACTGTGATGGCTTCTGCATGTAAACGACATCGACATCTGCCGTCCTTGCTTTCGGTACGAGCCTGATGCTGTCGCCAATAGCAAGTATTCGGCGTCGAGACATGAGCTTCCCCCGGTCCTCGCTCCCCGATGAGGCTAGCCGACATCTAGTCGTAACACAATCGCCGATCTATGAATGAGGTGCTTCCAGGTTGTGTACCCGGCGGGCTGGCGTCACTCATTCACGTGTTCAACCAGGCAAAACGCCCGCCCTCTCGATCTGCACGGAGGCAACTTGAGTGCAGATCGGGAACGCGCAATTTCCCCGAGCAGCAATTGCGCTAAGGAGTGGCCCGTCCGACGTGGCGGTGGTGCCGAGATGTGCCAGGACCGGCACCGCGTCGCCGGGGCCTCGGAGAAGACGGCTACCCCGCATCTCGCTCCTGGCGGAGCCGACGTCGGCGTCGCCTGGGGCAAGATGACCGCGATCAACTACCACCCGGCACGCCTGGAGCGGTTGTGATTCACTAAGCGCGTGCCTGAGCTCATCGCCGCCGAAGCCCGCAGGCACCCGCCCGTCGAACGCCTCGTTACCGGTCTCGATAGCCGGCCGAGGTGACCACGCTCGCGATTCCGCTCGGCTGCGTCGACGGGCTCACCGAGGCCTACCGAGGGCCTCCGGAGATGGTCCTCGACTCGCGCGCCCGTGCCGCCAATCCGCCGTAACCTTCCTGCGGCACGCCGACAGGCTGCTCGTTCTGCTTACCGCACACCACCCATCGGAACGGTGACGACCATGACGACAACGCCTACCGAGGCCGATCGGGCCGCGCGGCTCCTGGATGCCGAAGCGAGGGCCGTCGCCCTGTTTGCCGAGGTCGAACGGCGAGGGGTGATCGCCGCAGGCCGCAGCGACCGGGAGGTCAGCGACCACATTCGCGACCTGGCCAACGAGATGTTCGACGTACGCAAGTTCTGGCACAAGCGTATCGTCCGATCAGGACCGCACACGCTCCAGCCTTACCGGCAGAACCCGCCCGACCGCGTCATCGAGACCGACGACATCGTCTTCTGCGACTTCGGTCCTATCTTCGACGGCTGGGAAGCCGACTTCGGCCGCACCTTCATCCTCGGCGACGACCCCGTCAAGCGCCGCCTCCTCGAAGATCTCCCTGAGGTGTTCGACGCTGGGCGGCGGCACTTTCATCAGCACCTCGAGATCACCGGCGAGCAACTGTTCGCCGAGATCCTGCGCCTAACCGCCGAACGCGGCTGGGAGTACGGCGGACCGCACGCCGGTCACCTCGTCGGCGAGTTCCCCCATGAACGCATCAGCGGCGACGACATCGAGTACTACATTGCCCAGGGCAGCACCGACCAGATGCGACGCCTCGATCGCACCGGGCGGACCTGCCACTGGATCCTTGAAATCCACCTCATCGACCGGCAACGCCAGATCGGTGGCTTCTACGAGCAACTCCTCGACCTGCCGTAGAAGCCGGGCACCCGTCCCGACAAGGCCCCGCATATCGGGCAGACCGCGGTGTCCCGCGGCGTGCGGGCCAGCACCACGATCCGCTCATCCTCGTCGGCCACGGGTCGGCGTCGCGGAGCGCGGTGGCGATATCTCCGAATGCGATTTCATCGGACCGGAAGCAGCCCGCGTTCGGCCAGGTAGGCACGTAGCGTCTCGGCGTCCTCGGCAGAGAGCAACCGACGGGGGATTACGGTCGCCGGCATCTGACCGACGTACAGGATCCAGAACTCGGGGGTGGCCTTAACCTGATCGACCCCGTCCCAGGCGATGCCGCTGGTCTGCGAGCCGCTGCGCATCAGAATGTTGTCGTCAGTGATCTCATAGGCGCCCTCGACAGCGTAGTCACTGGACCGTCGCCGGGCGCGCAGCCGGACCCATGGCCAGTACAGCATCGCCAGCAGGCCGCCCATGAGCATCGTCAGCCACAGCGGTTGGATCTGGTCGCCCCACCCGAGGCTGCGCGATACGGCGAGGCCGGCCGCCCCCGCCGCTGCCAGCGCCGCGCCGAGGTATAAGTACTTGCGTAGCTGATCAATGGTGAGCGCAGCGGCCACGCGGCTCGGGTAGGCGGGATCGGCCGGGACGTCAAAACGGATGTGCACGCCCAGAACGATAGTGCCCCCATAGGCCCGACGACGGGCAGCTGCGTGTCAGGTGCCGTCCTGCATGCCGCTGCGGTGACACCAGCACCGCCTAGCACGTAAGCGCCGGGCGCACCGGCAGGGAGCCCGGCCGTGCCGGTGCGCGTGACCCTCCGCGGGCTGGGTCGGATGCGCCGGGAATCCGGTTGCGCCTGCTCCGCTCCCGTCGGTACCGGATAGCAGTCGACCGATGTCCCTTCACCATGACGGTCCAGTAGCTACTCCGGTGTTCGGGCCGCGCCCGAATCCGACGATTCCGCGAGGTCGAGATGAAGATTGCTGTGGCCGGCTCCATCGCCACGGACCAGCTGATGACGTTCGACGGGTACTTCGGTGAGCTGTTTCGGGAGGCACTGCCGCACGTGTTCGTATCGTTCCTCGCGGACGAGTTGGTGATCCGGCACTCTCCTGGGGATCTGTCGTTGGTCCGGGCCGGCCAGCTGGGCTCGCTGGTTGCCGGCCTTCGCTTGGAGAGAATCGGCGCCCGGGAGTACCAGGTCGGGGAACCTCAGATACCCGATTGTGCCGCAGGGTGGGGCGGGCTACGGGACGTACAGGTCCGGCGCTGTTGGGCCCCTCGTGCATCATCCTGGGCGGTCGTCGTCGATCAGCCGGACCTGATCGTGGTCATGGCATCAGATGGACGCGGATCCGTCTGGCCGCAACCGCGGCTTCCGCCAGGATGGCCAGACGGGGCTCGGCCGAATCGAGCAGGTGCGGATGACGCAGCAGTGCCAGTGGTGACAGACGCCGGTCTGTCAGTATTGCCTCGATCATCGATCGGTCGCCGCCACAGACCAGGGACCTGACTGCATCGTGAGGTTCGGCGACAACACCGGGTGCATGGGGCAGCATGATCCGCGCGGCGATGTCCGCAGCCCGCTGAGTAGCAGCCTGGGCCTGGTTGGCGCGGCGACGTGCGTAGCGCTGCTGCGAGGAACCGCCGGCCGCGGTGCGACCCTGTACGTAGAAGCGCTCGACCTTGGAGACGGTGATGGCCGTTCCGTCCGCGACGCCGGCGGCAACCGCACCCTTACGGGCCAGCAGCACGGCGATCCGGGGCGGTCGGATGATGCCGGCCAGCAGCGTGTCGACATCCTTCGCCTCGGCCAGTCCCGGTGGCGGATACAGCGTGGCGGTATCACCGTTGTTCACGCCGGTCAGCACGAGGCCCTGCTCGGTGGCGCCGTCGTGGCGGCTGTAGAAGCCGTCGAGCCAACCACGAATTCGCTCCGGGGAGATCTCCACCCACCGCCCACCGCCGGCGGCTGGTCGTGCCCTGACCACGTGAACACCACCTATCCGGAACAGCCTGCCTGCACTCATTATCGTGAAGGCGAAGGGTTTCGGTACTTCAATACCGGAAGGTGCTGATGCTCGACAGGCGTTTTGTGGCGGAGAATTCCGCTCTGATCACGGAGAACCTGCGTCGGCGGGACGTGCAGCCGATCGACCTGCAGGAGTACATCCGCACCAGCGTGCCACCCGGGGACTCTCCCGGGTGCACCAGTTCCTCAAGGTTGAGATGGTCGACATGAATGACCGTTGGTTTCCCGCTCCGGAGCAGCTCGCGCGGGCACTGGGGGAGTATCTGAGCCGGCCGGTGGCGAGGGTTCTCGCCACGGAGGGCCTCTCGCCGGGACTGGGCCAGGCCACCGTGCTGAGGCTCGTCGCCGACCTGGGCGACGGCGGCGCGTACCGGGAGGCCCGGTTTTTCCAACCCGTTGCCGAGGGCCCTTCCCGCTCAGCTGAGCACCCGCCCGACGCGGGATCGGTGCGGTACGACGGCCGGGACTGGATCTTCGTGCGGGATGTCGCGGAAGCCATCGACCACCGCTGGACCCCCGCGGATGGGCACCACGTGGCGCGCGGAACGCTCCGATGGCGGCGACCCCACCCTGCTCGGCGCACCCTGGCTGGAACGGGACGGCTACGCGGCCCACGCACACCAGGTGGCGGCGGGCCACCGCAACCTCAGCCTGCTCGGTACGGACCCGCGGCTCGCCTGACTCTTCTCGCCCGGCCAGGTCCGGCGGCTGCATGCCTGCCTGGACGCGCTTGACCGGCTCACCGCCGAGGCTGGCCGGAGCGCACTCACCCTGCTCCATGGCGACCTCCACGTGCGCAACCTTGGCCTGGCCGCCGACGGGCGTCTGGTGCTCATCGACTGGGAGCACGTGGGGACCGGCCCGGTCGGCATCGACCTCGTGACGTTCGTCTCGCTCCACCAAGTCTTCGGAGGTATGGGCGAGCGGGCGCTGCTCACCGAGTACGCCGTGGCGCTCAGCGAGGTCGTCGGCCGGGGTCTGTACCAGGACGTCGAGCTCGGATTCGCGCCCTGCCATCTCACCTGGGGCCTGCACCTGCGGCTCGGCCCCGGCCTGACCGCCGTACGGAAGGGAGTGTTCGGTAACTCCGAGCCGGAGCTCGCACGCCATCTGGAAGACATCTGCTCGGGCTCCCTCAGGGCACCGGCTAGGCCAACGCACTCGAAATCGCAGCAGAGGACAGTTGATCGGGGGCCTGTTCCTGCCGCCGATCCCGCCGATGCCGCCGAGCGGGAGCACCAAGCGAGCTGTTCGGTCGGGTTCCGTCCACTTTGCTGCCGGACGGCAGGATGAGCTGCATGGGGCGAGCAGGCCGCATACGACGAAGTTCAGGCTGGCTAACCACCGCAGCTCCCGGTGCCGAACCAGAAAGAGGCACCGGTAGCGAGCCGCCTTACGGATCGGCTCTGTTGGCCTCCTGGGGTCGCGGGCTTCCCAGGGTGGCCGGCGGATTCCTAGCATCAGGGCGATCCCGACCAGGAAGGTGGTTGCGCTGCCATCGCAACCGGTTCCGACCACCGGCCTACAGAGCCAGGTCGAGCTGGCCGCGACCGCGGTCAACCGGATCCGGTGGCGGACTGCGGTTCGACTAACCAGGTCGCTGCTTCATGGGCGGCCTTAGTACGGCAGCCGCCATTCGTGATCATGGCTGGAGTTCGAGGGTGAGTCGCCGGGTGTAGTGGGCTCGTCTGGCTCGTGCCTGGTGGTGGCGTCGCCATCGTGACCAGCGCAGGTGGTAGGCGATGCTGCGCGTCGGCCGGATCAGTAGGACGT
>NZ_JABZED010000031.1:0-216 GCF_013416675.1 Salinispora sp. H7-4 | reverse complement strand
TGACGGTCAGGTCGATCATGTCGGGTTGAGCGGGACGGTCTGCTGATCGGGCGTCGGCGGCGCAGATCGCGAGGACCGCGAGGGCTGCCAGGGCGAGGTGGTGAACCGGTGCCAGGACGTCCAGCGGCGGACCTGGTGCTGGTCAAGCCCAACCTGTCCCTTTCCGGCCTGGAAACTCTCTTCCACGATCCATCTGATTCCGGCCACGCGGACCAG
>NZ_JABZED010000030.1:230-436 GCF_013416675.1 Salinispora sp. H7-4 | reverse complement strand
GATCCGGTGATTGGTAGGTCGGTCCCGGTCGGGCTTGGCGTGACGGTCGGGGTCCCCGTCGGGTCGGCGGTCGGGCTGGCGGTCGGCGTCGCCGTCGGGCTGGCGGTCGGGGAACCGTTGTCGCAGGCGAGTGTGGTGCTGAAGGGGTAGTCGTGGATTTCCCCGCCGCGGTGCTCCAGGGTGCGCGCGACGATGCTGCCTTCGGT
>NZ_JABZED010000030.1:0-132 GCF_013416675.1 Salinispora sp. H7-4 | reverse complement strand
GTTGCTCTGGTCAAGATCGGTGAAATCGGCGCGTGGCGCGTAGATCGTTCCTTCGACCGTGGCGCCGCCGGTCGCGAGGGTGAGGGTGGTGGCGGTGGGGAAGTTGAACAGGATGAACCGGGCTTCGGGTCC
>NZ_JABZED010000029.1:286-514 GCF_013416675.1 Salinispora sp. H7-4 | reverse complement strand
GGCGATCAAGGAGTTGGTGCCGCCGCCCGGTCTCACCGATGAGGAGCGCCGCGAGATGCGGGAGCGTTCGTTGCGTGAGGCGCGGGCGATCGCCCGCCTCAATCACGTCAACGTTGTTCGTATCTTCGATGTGCTGCGTACCGATGGTGATCCGTGGATCGTGATGGAGTACGTGGCGTCGAAGTCCCTCCAGGACGCGCTGGCTGAGCTGGGGCCGGTGTCGCCGGC
>NZ_JABZED010000029.1:0-259 GCF_013416675.1 Salinispora sp. H7-4 | reverse complement strand
TTGGTGCGCTGAAGGCGGCGCATCGGGCGGGGGTGATGCACCGGGACGTCAAGCCGGGCAACGTGTTGCTCGGCGAGGACGGGCGGGTGGTGTTGACCGACTTCGGTATTGCCACGGTTCCGGGTGACCCGAATGTCACCCGTACCGGCATGGTGCTTGGCTCACCTGCCTACCTCGCCCCGGAACGGGCGCAGGACGGTACCGCCGGGCCGGAGGCGGATCTCTGGTCGTTGGGGGCGACCCTGTACGCGGCGGTGGA
>NZ_JABZED010000028.1:0-26877 GCF_013416675.1 Salinispora sp. H7-4 | reverse complement strand
ACGTGGCCTCCATGGTCATCGTTGCTCAGCAACGTCGATCATGGACGCCCTCGCCTCTCTTCGCTGTCCCCGTACCCCTTGGAATAGATCGTCTAGAGGCAACACCCGGCCGCGGCGCGCCGGGCCAGCCATCCGCTGACGCGTACGCTGGTCAGGTGAGAGGGCAGATCGAGCTCCGTACCCGGCCGGACGATCCACGCGGCCGGGAGGTCCCGCTGGGCTTCCCCCGGGAGTGGATCGAATTCGGCGACCCGGCCGACGACACCCACCTGATCCGGGCCGACCTGACCTGGTTGCTGTCCCGGTGGACCTGCGTCTACGGGCGTGGCTGTCACGGCATCGACGCCGACCGCCCCGCTGACGGCTGCTGCTCACACGGGGCGTTCTTCACCGACTCCGACGACGAACAGCGGGTCCGATCGGCGGTCAAGCGGCTGACCCCGGGGACCTGGCAGCACCACCGGCGGGGCTTCCAGAACTGGACCGAGACCGACACGGTGGACGAGAAGACGCCCGGCCGACGAACGGCCACCCGGCCCGACGGCCCCTGCGTCTTCCTCAACGACGCCGACTTTCCCGGCGGGGCGGGCTGCGCCCTGCACGCCCAGGCGCTCCGCGACGGTGTCCACCCGCTGGAGTACAAGCCGGATGTCTGCTGGCAGCTGCCGGTCCGCCGCGAGCAGGAGTGGGTCCAGCGCCCGGACGGCACCAGGGTGCTGCTCTCCACACTCGGGGAGTTCGACCGTCGCGGCTGGGGGGCCGGCGGGCACGACCTGGACTGGTGGTGCACCTCGTCCCGGGACGCGCACGTGGCGGCCGAACCGATGTACGTCTCGTACGCCCCCGAGCTGACCGCCCTGATCGGTACGCCCGCGTACACCGAGCTGGCTGCGTTGTGTGCCGCCCGCGCCCGCCGCGGGCTGGTCGCCCCGCACCCGGCCGACCCGGACTGACCACGCACCAGGCAGGTACGGGACGGGGCGCCGCGCGGGCGTCCGGTCACGGCTCGAACTTGTAGCCCAGGCCCCGCACGGTGACGATGTAACGGGGAGTGGACGGCTCCGGCTCGACCTTGGAACGCAGCCGCTTGACGTGCACGTCGAGGGTCTTCGTGTCGCCGACGTAGTCGGCCCCCCAGACCCGATCGATCAGCTGGCCCCGGGTGAGTACCCGACCGGCGTTGCGCAGCAGCAACTCCAGCAGCTCGAACTCCTTCAACGGCAGTTGCACCGGGGCGCCGCCAACCGTGACCACGTGCCGCTCGATGTCCATCCGCACCGGGCCCGCGGCCAACGTCGCCGCGCCGGTCTCCACCGTCTCGACACTCTTGCGGCGCAGCACCGCGCGGATCCGGGCGACGAGTTCCCGCGGCGAGTACGGCTTCGTCACGTAGTCGTCGGCGCCGATCTCCAACCCGACCACCTTGTCGATCTCACTGTCCCGCGCGGTAACCATGATGATCGGCACGTGGGACCGCTGCCGGAGCTGCCGACACACCTCAGTGCCGGACATCTCGGGCAGCATCAGGTCGAGCAGCACGATGTCGGCACCGGTCCGATCGAACTCGGTGAGGGCGGAGGTGCCAGTCGCGGCAACCGAAACCTCGAAGCCCTCCTTACGGAGCATGTACGACAGGGCATCGGAGAACGACTCCTCGTCCTCGACCACCAGAACGCGGCTCAACGGAGGTTTCCTTTCAACTGTCACGTCTGCTGGGACTCGGCCGGTTCGGCCTCGATCTCAGCCGAGGGCGGTATCACCAGAAGGTCGTCCGGGGGGCGGGCGGGGAGCCGGAGGGTGAACGTCGAGCCCTCGTCGGGAGTGCTCGCGACCTCCACCCGTCCGCCGTGGTTACTGGCGATGTGCTTGACGATGGCGAGCCCGAGACCGGTGCCGCCGGTCGCGCGGGATCGGGCCTGGTCGGCCCGGTAGAAACGCTCGAAGATCCGGTCCACGTCGCCCGGGCCGATCCCGATGCCCTGGTCGGTGACGGAGATCGTGACGTGTTCGTCGTCGCGCCGGGCGGTGATCCGGACAGCAGTGTCCTCACCTGAGTAGTTGATGGCGTTCTCGACCAGGTTCGACACGGCGGTGGCCAGCTGGGTGTCACTGCCGTACGCCGTCAGTCCCCGCTCGCCGTCCACCACCACGTCGATCCGGCGGGCGCTGGCACCGGTCCGGGTCCGATCCACCACCTCGCCGACCACCCAGTCCACGGCGACCGGCTCCGGCGCGGGCTGCGGGTCTGCGCCCTGGAGCCGGGTCAGCTCCAGCAACTCCTGCACCAACCGGCCCAGCCGGGTCGACTCGTGCCGGATCCGCTCGGCGAACCGGCGAGTGGCGACCAGATCCTCGGAGAGGTCCGGCTCCTCCTCGTCGACCGGCTCGGTCGCGTCCAGCAACGCCTCGGCGAGGAGCTGGAGCGCCCCGATCGGGGTCTTGAGCTCGTGACTCACATTGGCCACGAAGTCTCGCCGGACCCGAGCCAGCCGGTGCGACTCGGTTACGTCAACGGCTTCCACGGCGACGTGGCCGCCGCCGAGGCCGACCGCCCGCAGGTGCACGCCGAGCGGATTCTCCGCGGCGACGCCGTCGCTCCCCCGGGGCAGGTCCAGCTGGATCTCTCGCCGTACGCCGGTCCGCCGCACCTGCCCCGCGAGGGTCCGGATCAACGGATGGGCGACGACCGTGCCCGGCGTGCCGCCGGCGCGGAGCAGCCCCATCGCCCGGGCCGCCGGGTTGACCAGGACTGGCCCGTCGTCGTCGGCGAGCACCACGACGCCGACCCGGAGGGAGTCGATCGTCCGGCGACCGAGGCCGGACGGTGAACCGTCGGTTATCGCGTGCCTCCCACCGAGTCGAGGAGAGCCGGACTGGTGGCTCCCGAACCCGGTCGATCCACCTCGCCGCGCCAGGACGAGCCGGGTCAGCAGTACGCCGACCGCCAGTCCCGCGGCCACCGCGACAACCACCACTACCCACTCCACCGGGCGATCCTAGGTCCTGGTTAACCCGACACCCGAACAGACCAGGACGAAACATCCTCACTTCTGCGGGTATTCACCGCCCCGTCCGGCCCCGTTCACCAGGGCGTTTCCTCCGGGCCCGGTGCCGCGGGGTCGCTCGGCCCGCGTCAGCGGCCCTGGTTCGCCACCGCCGCCGCGGCCTCCTGCGCCGCCGCCGGGTCCAGGTAGGTGCCGCCGAGCGTCATCGGACGCAGCTGCGGGTCGAGGTCGTACCGCAGCGGGATCCCGGTCGGGATGTTCAGCTTCGCGATCGCCTCGTCGCTGATCTGGTCCAGATGCTTGACCAACGCGCGCAGCGAGTTGCCGTGCGCGGCCACCAGCACGGTCCGGCCAGCCAGGATGTCCGGCACGATCGAGTCGTACCAGTACGGCAGCATCCGCTCGACGACGTCCTTCAGGCATTCCGTCCGCGGCATCAGCTCGGTCGGCAGCAGCCGGTAGCGCGGGTCACCGACCTGCGACCACTCGTCCCCGTCTGCGATCGGCGGCGGCGGCGAGTCGTACGAGCGGCGCCAGCGCATGAACTGCTCCTCGCCGTACTCGTCGAGGGTCTGCTTCTTGTTCTTGCCCTGAAGGGCGCCGTAGTGGCGCTCGTTGAGCCGCCACGACCGACGCACCGCGATCCAGTGCCGGTCCGCGGTGTCCAGCGCAAGCTCCGCGGTGCGGATCGCCCGGCGCAACAGGCTGGTGTGCACCACGTCCGGTGACAGGTTGTGCTCCCGCAGCAGCTCGCCGCCACGACGCGCCTCGGCCTCTCCCTTGGCGGTCAGGTCCACATCGACCCAGCCGGTGAAGAGGTTCTTGGCGTTCCAGTCGCTCTCGCCGTGTCGCAGCAGGACCAGCGTCCCGATGGTGGGTCCTTCACTTGCAGTCATGTCGGCCATCCTCCCCCACCGGCCTACCCGTTGCGTGCGAAGGGGTGCTGACCAGCACCGGAAAACCGGACGGCGGAGGGCCGCGGCGGGCCCACCCCGACCCGCCGCTCAGCTCCGCCCCCGCACTAGTTTGTAAGGCGTTGCGTGGACACTGATCATTACGGAAGCGGGGCGTTGGGTGCGAACGATGCGAGGTTGGTTAGTCGAGACGGCCGGTGGCCTCCCCCGCTCCTTCTGGTACCTCTGGACCGGCACCCTGATCAATCGGCTCGGCTCGTTCATCCTCATCTTCCTCGCCATCTACCTCACCCAGGAGCGGGACTTCTCCGCCGCCCAGGCCGGCCTGGTCCTGGGGCTGTGGGGAGTCGGCGGCGCGGTGGGCACCACCGTCGGTGGCATGCTCGCAGACCGGTGGGGCCGCCGGCCCACCCTGCTCACCGCACACCTCGGCGCCGCGAGCATGATGCTCGCCCTCGGCTTCGCCCGGGGCATCTGGTCCATCGCACTCGGCGCCCTCCTGCTCGGGCTCTTCGCCGAGGCCGCCCGGCCCGCCTTCGGCGCCATGATGATCGACGTGGTGCCGGCGAAGGACCGGCTGCGTGCCTTCAGCCTGAACTACTGGGCACTCAATCTCGGCTTCGCCTGCGCCGCGATCCTCGCGGGGTTCGCGACCGGGGCCGGCTACCTGCTGCTCTTCGTGGTTGACGCGGTCACCACCCTGATCATGACGCTGATCATCTTTCTCAAGGTGGGCGAGACCCGCCAACCGCTGGGCGTCACCGGCGGGCCGAAGGCCCCGACCGGGGCGCTGCGCACCATCCTGGCCGACCGGATCTACCTCGGGTTCGTGGCGTTGAACCTCTTCGCCGCGATAGTCATGCTCCAGCACATCTCGATGCTGCCGATCGCGATGGCCGACTCGGGGCTGAGTCCCGCCACCTACGGCTCGGTGATCGCCCTCAACGGGGTGCTGATCGTGGTGGGCCAGCTCTTCGTACCACGGTTGATCAGGGGTCGTAGCCGGTCTCATGTGTTGGCGCTGTCGGCGGTGGTACTCGGGGCCGGGTTCGGGCTGACCGCGTTCGCCGAGACCGCCTGGTTCTACGGGCTGACCGTCCTGATCTGGACCGTCGGCGAGATGCTCAACTCGCCGTCCAACGCCACCCTGATCGCCGAACTCTCCCCGAGTGAGTTACGCGGTCGCTACCAGGGGGTCTTCTCGCTCTCCTGGCAGATCGCCGGCGCCGCGGCACCGGTGCTCGGCGGGCTCGTCCGGGAGGGGGCCGGCAACGCCACACTCTGGCTGGGCTGCGCGCTGCTCGGCGGACTGGTGGCGGCGGCACACCTGATTTCCGGACCGGCCCGGGAGCGCCGGGCCGCCGCGCTGCGGGCAGTCAACCAACCGCCGCCGACCCCGGTCGGGCAGCAGCAGGCCGCCGGGGCAGGGTGAGCGCCCTCGAGCTGGACGCCACCGAAACGCGAAACGCCCATCGTGAGTTCGTCACGGTGGGCGTTTCGTTGCGTACGACCGGCGGCGGCGGGCGACACTCACCCCCGTAAGCGACGCCCGCTCACGCCGCCGGTCAACAGGTGGACACCGTCCCCCAACGGTGTTGTTCCACCCGTCCCCGCGCCACACTCGATGCTCGGATCTGATCGATCCTCCGCTCCCCCGAACGGAACCGAGCGTCGCACGGTGCAATAAAGTTAGTTCGCCCGGAATGCGGATACAAATCGACCGGCTGTCTCACCGGTCACAAACCGGCTGTCCCGCGGTCCGGCCCGCCCTCCGGCCACCAGCGGTCTACCCGCGGGCAACTCCGGCAAACAACTCATCCGTCCTCCCGATCGGGTGATTCGGTACGGAAAAAGTTGCTCATTCTGCCGTCCCGCAGTCGCTCCTGATAGATCAAGTTCAGCTTCCGCAGATCAAAGGTCCGAAACCACTCCTGCCATGTGATTTCGCGCACCCGCGGGCTCTCCCGATACCCCGGCATGTTGAAGGTGAGCACCCCGGCCCGGCCATCCCGCTCCGTGCCCCGGATCGTCGCCGGCTTCGCCTTGCGCTCCCGCGCCCACCGCCGGATCACCTCGTGGTTCGTGGTGACCAGGCTCCGGCCCGGACGCTCCGGCCGATCGGTCAGGGCGGCGATGACCTGCGAGGACCGCACCGACCGCGAGGTACGGGGCCCGGTACGCACCGCGGCGCCACCCGTCGACCGCCCGCCACCCGTCGACCGCCCGCCACCCGTGGACCGCCCGCCGGACGTCGCCTGGCGGCCCGGCCCCTTCGTCCCGCCCGATCGGCGCTCCGCCCGCAAGGTCTTCACCAGCGTCCGCACCAGCTCCGGCTTGCGCAGCGCGGAGGTGCCGGAAACGCCGTGCTGGCGCAACTGCCCCCGAATCTCGTCCACCCGCATCCGGGAGATCGCGGCTTCGGACACCTCCGGCGTGTTCGGGGTCTGGTTTCCTGGCCGGCGTGCGGTCCGGGTCGCCGTACCACCGCGGCCTGCGCTGCTTCGCTGAGCCATGGAACGCTCCTCCGCCAGTCCGTCCTCGGCGCGCGGCCGGTCCCAGGTACCGCACCGCACACCGGGGCGTACCCGTCAGGACAGCGTCGAATCCCCGGGAGCCGCGGTCGGGTTCCCGGCAGCAGACGTCCCGGCCGCGGTCGGGACGTCGGCAGCACACGTCCCGGCAGCCGGCGCGGACCCGCCGTCAGCCGGCGCGACCAGGTGGGCGAAGGCCGCGAGGTTGGCGGTCGACTCGCCCCGCCTGACCCGCCACTCCCACTCCCGCCGGATCGAACTACCGAAGCCGATCTCCAGCATCGTGTCGAAGGACTCGTCGGCGTACGTGAGCACCGACCCGAAGAGCCGATCCAACTCGTCGGCGTCCACACCCGCCGAATTCACCCGGCCGGTCAGGTAGACGTCACCGACCGCATCGATGGAGAACGACACCCCATACATCCGGGCGTTACGCTGCAGCAGCCACGCCCACAGCTCCTCGCGGCGCTCGTCGGGCTGGCGCATCACGAACGCCTCGACCCGCAGCGCGTACTCGCCAATGATCAGGTTGCAGATCGTCCGCAGCTTGTGGGTGCCCGGCAGGGTCACCGCGTACGAGTTCGGGCCGGTCGCCTCCCAGGCCAGGTCCCGCTCCGCGCAGACCGACTCGATCAACGCCCCGAGCTCGCTTCTCCCGTTCACCGCCCCACTCTACGACCGCTCCCGCCCCGCCCGCGGCCCCCGCCGGTCCGGCCTCCGTCGCTCGCGATCGGTGCTGGATCTCACCGGGCACAGGTGGCGAAGTCAGACGATCGGGTCTGGTACTCGGCAACGGCCTCGCCGTAGACCTCCAGCAGGTCGCGCACCGTCCGACCCCAGGAGAAGCTGCGGGCATGGCGTTGCGCGCCGTGGGCCAGGGTCGCGCGCCGCCCGGCGTCCGGCAGCAGGCGATTCAGCGAACGGGCCCACGCGACCGGGTCGTGGCCCTCCACCAGGACCCCGCTGACGTCGTCGCGTACCGCGGTGATCAAACCGCCGACGGCGGCCGCCACCACCGGCGTGCCGCAGGCCTGCGCCTCCAACGCGACCAGCCCGAAGCTCTCGTTGTAGGACGGGACCGCCACCAGGTCGGCCGCCCGGTACAGGGCAGGCAGGTCGTCGCCGGTCTGCGGCGGCAGAAACCGAACCCGATCGGCGATCCCCAACTCGACGGCCAGTTCGATCAGGCGAGTCGGCCGCTCAAGCCCGCTGCCGCTGGGGCCACCGCAGACCACCACCGTCATGTCGTCGGCCAGCGCCGGGTCCCGCTGGCGCAGCGCCGCCGCCGCGCGGATCAGCACGTCGGGTGCCTTGAGCGGCTGGATCCGGCCGACAAATGCCACCACGTACCCACGCTCGGGCAGGCCCAGCCGACGACGGGCGAGGACCTGCGCCCGGGCCCGATCACCGGTTGGGGGGCAGAACCGGTCCAGATCCACCCCCGGCTCGACCACCTCGACCCGGGTCGGGTCGGCGTCGTACCGCTCGATCAGGTCACCGGCCTCGGTCTTGGTGTTGGCGACCAGCCGATCGGCCTCGCACACCACCTGCTCCTCGCCGATCACCCGGGCCTTGGGTTCCGGCCGGTCCCCGGCGGCGAGCTGCGCGTTCTTGACCTTGGCAAGAGTGTGCGCGGTGTGCACCAGCGGAACCCCCCAACGCTCCTTGGCCAGCCAGCCGACCTGCCCGGAGAGCCAGTAGTGCGAGTGGATGAGGTCGTAGTGCCCCGCGGCCCGGGCCGCCTCGGCCCGCAGCACCCCCGCGGTGAAGGCGCAGAGCTGGCCGGGCAACTCCTCCTTGGTCAGCCCACCCAACGGTCCGGCGATGATGTGCCGGACGTGCACGCCCGGCACCATCTCGACCACCGGCGGCAGGTCGGCGGCGGTCGCCCGGGTGAAGATCTCGACCTCCACGTTGGCCTCGGCCAACCGCCGGGCGACTTCCAGGATGTAGACGTTCATCCCGCCCGCGTCACCCGTGCCGGGCTGGTGCAGCGGCGACGTGTGCACGGAGAGGGTCGCGATCCGGCGGGGCCGGGGCCACGGACGGGCACCTCGCTGACGACCGACACCGGTGTGCTGTTCCGCCACGTCCGCTCCTTCTGTCACGGTTGCCGTCCCGCACGACCGGCGCTTCTCGGTCAACCTCCACGCCGAGTGTCATCTTCCCGATCGGGGTTCGGTAATTCCTCCCGGCCATCCCCGGGCGTGACGGACCTCATCGCCCCCGCGCTCCGGCTCGGGGCCAGAATGGGCGAATGATTTCCGTCGCCGTCGTCACCGGAGCATCCAGCGGGATCGGGGCGGCCACCGTCCGCCGACTCGCCGCCGAGGGGTTCCACGTGCTGGCCGCCGCCCGGCGTACCGACCGCCTCGCCGACCTGGTCCGGAAGGTCGAAGCCGACGGGGGCTCGGCCACCGCGGTCGGCTGCGATGTGACCTCGGACGAGTCGGTGGCCCGCCTCGCCGCCGCGGCGGCGGCCGCCCCCGGTCCGGTCACCCTGCTGGTCAACAACGCCGGGGGAGCACGCGGCCTGGACCCGGTGGAGACCGGCGCCGTCGGTGACTGGCAGTGGATGTACGACGTGAACGTCCTGGGCACGCTGCGGGTCACCCAGGCGCTCCTGCCGGCGCTGGCCTCCTCCGGAGCCGGCACGATCGTCGTCGTGTCGTCAACCGCCGGCTTCACCGTGTACGAGGGTGGGGGCGGCTACGCCGCCGCCAAGCACGCGCAGACCGCGGTCGCGGGCACCCTGCGGCTGGAGCTGTGCGGCCGGCCGGTCCGGGTCGTCGAGATCGATCCCGGGATGGTACGGACCGAAGAGTTCTCGCTGGTCCGCTTCGGCGGGGACGCCGACCGGGCGGACGCCGTCTACGCCGGGGTGTCCGAGCCGCTGGTCGCCGACGACGTGGCCGACTGTATCGCCTGGTGCGCGACCCGCCCGCAGCACGTGAACGTGGACCGGCTGGTGGTCCGGCCGTTGGCGCAGGCCGCGCAGCACAAGGTCCACCGGGCCGGTTGAACCGGGTGGTGGCGGTGCCGGCAAAACGCCCACTCGGCGTCGTAACCCGCGGGACGACGAACCCCAACCGGCTGCGCCGGGTGGACAACTGGATCGCCACCACCTGCGGGGACGTGCTGCGTACGGCAGCGGACCCGCTCGTGGTGGACCTGGGCTACGGCGCCACCGGGGTCACCGCCGTCGAGCTGCGCTCCCGATTGGCCCACGCGGTCCGCCCCGACGTACGCGTGGTCGGACTGGAGATCGACCCGGTCCGGGTCGCCGCCGCCCAACCGGTCGCCGACCCACCCGGGCTCACCTTCGCCCGGGGCGGCTTCGAGCTGGCCGGTCTCCGCCCCGCCCTGGTCCGTGCCTGCAACGTGTTACGCCAGTACGACGAGGGTGCGGTGGCAGGCGCCTGGGCGACGATGACCGGCGCGCTCGCCCCGGGCGGACTGCTGGTCGAGGGGACCTGCGACGAGTTGGGGCGGCTCGGCGGGTGGGTGCTGCTCGACGCGGGCGGCCCCCGCACCCTGACCCTGGGTGCCCGGCTGGCCACCCTGGACAGCCCTGCCCGGCTCGCCGAACGGCTCCCCAAAGCCCTGATCCACCGCAACGTCGCGGGGGAACCGGTCCATGCCCTGCTCCAGGCCATGGAGAACGCCTGGCGGGCAGCTGCCCCCTTCGCTCCCTTCGGTCCCCGCCACCGCTGGCTGCGTACGGTGACCGCGGTCCGCGCCGAGGGCTGGCCGCTGGCGTACCAACCCCGCTGCTGGCGCCAGGGCCTGGTCACCGTCGACTGGGCGGCGGTGGCGCCCCGCTGACCCGACGGCTGGGCGGCGGTGGCGTCCCGCGGGCCCGACGACTGGGCGGCGGTGGTGCCCCGCGGGCCGTCGATGGGCGGCACTCCCCCGTTGCCCGGGCCGGGTCAGAGAGCGCAGTTGATCAGGACTGGTTCAGGGTGCAGGGTCACGTCGAAGCGGGCCTGCACCCCCTGGCGAATCTCGCGGGCCAGACGCACCAGGTCCTCGGTCCGGGCGGTGCCGGAGCGGTGGGTCAACGCCAGGGTGTGCTTGGTGGAGATGGTGACGACGCCTTCCGGGCCCGGATGGCCCTTGCCGAAGCCGGCCTTGTCGATCAACCAGGCGGCACTGACCTTCACCGTGCCGTCGGCACCGGGCCAGGACGGCGGCTCGCCGAGCTCGCCGGCCCGGTCCCGCAGCCGCTCGTAGTCGGCCTGGTCCAGCACCGGATTGGTGAAGAACGAGCCCACCGACCAGGTATCCGGATCGTTCGGGTCGAGCACCATGCCCTTGCCCGCGCGCAGCCGCAGCACGGCGGCGCGGGCCTTCGCCAGTGGCACCTGGTCACCGACCGCCACGTCGAGCGCCCGAGCGAGTTCGGCGTAGCGAACCGGGCCGGACAGCGTCGACCGGGCGAGACGGAAGTCGACCGACAGCACCACCCACCGGTCGCTGTACTTGAAGATGCTGGACCGGTAGCTGAACCCGCAGTCGCGGGCCTCGATCCGACCGGTGGTGCCGGCCTCCCGGTCGTACACCTGCACCCCGGTGATGGTCTCGGCGACATCCTGCCCGTACGCGCCGACGTTCTGGATCGGCGTCGCGCCGGTGGAGCCGGGTATCCCGGACAGGCACTCCAGGCCGGACCACCCGTTGGCCACGGTGTGGGCGACCAGGTCGTCCCAGGGCTCGCCGGCCTCGACCCGCACCGTGACGGTGTCGGGGTCGGACTCCACGACCTGCAGCCCCCGGGAGCGGACCAACACCACTGTCCCCGGGAAGCCCGCGTCGCCGATCACCACGTTGCTGCCCCCGGCGAGGACCAGGATCTGCTCGCCGCGCTCCCCGGCCTCCCGCACTCCGCGGACGAGGTCATCCGCGCTGGTGGCGGTGACCACGCGGGTCGCCCAGCCACCAAGGCGCAGTGTCGTGTATCGCGACAAGTGACACTCGGCGTCGCGTTGGGTGCCGGATGTCGACTGGAGAACCTCTGCCACGCCCATCACCCTAAGCTGAGGGGTAGCCGCGGCACCCACTGGTGGCCCGGTCACCCCCGGGAGGATGGCGATGAACAGAACGCATGGCACGAAGGACTTCTGGATCGGGGCGTTGCGGGCGGAAGGGCCGGCCTTCGCCGCGGCGATCGCCGAAGCGCCCACCGATGCCCCGGTGCTCTCCTGTCCCAGCTGGACGGTGACCGACCTGACCCGGCACCTGGCAGGTGTCTACCGCTGGGTGCACGGGACCGTGTCCGCCAATTCGGTCACCCCGCCGGACCTCCGCTCCGAACTGGTGGAGCCAGATCCGGGCGAGACGGACCTCCAGCTGTGGCAGCAGGCGTACGACGAGCTGCTGGTGCGTTTCGACGCGCTGGACCCGGAGGCGCCGGCGTGGAACTGGGCACCGCAGCCGAAGAAGGCCGGCTTCTGGCCTCGCCGGATCGCGCACGAGACGGCGCTGCACCGCTGGGATGCCCAGCTCGCCATCGGTGCGGGTGACCCGATCGAGACGAAGCTCGCCGCCGACGGGGTGAGCGAGGTGCTCGACACCTGCCTGCCGGCCGGACGGCGTCCGGATCATGGGCAGTGGCACGGGGTCGTACACCTGTCGGCCTCCGACGCCGGACAGGAGTGGTTCCTACGGTTGCGCGGCGAAGGGGTCGCCCTGCTGGATACCGACACGATCTTCGATGACCACGATCACCACGCCCGGGTCCAGGTCGTCGGCACCGCCAGCGATCTGTTGCTCGCGCTCTGGGGGCGGGTCAGTTTCGACACCCTGGCGGTGACGGGCGAGCGCGCGCTCCTGGCTGGTCTCCGGACCAGCTGAGGCCGGGGAGAGCGCTCTCTTGACATTCGGTGACGCCCCGGGAGACGCTGCGCGAACGGAGGGAGCTGTCCAATGAGCGCGCTTCACTTTCCGGCGAACTTCCGCTGGGGCACGGCCACGGCGGCGTACCAGATCGAGGGTGCGGCCCACGAAGACGGCCGGGGGCCGTCGATCTGGGACACCTTCAGCCGTACGCCGGGCAAGGTCTACCAGGGCCACACCGGTGATGTCGCCTGCGACCACTACCACCGGTACGCCGACGACGTGGAGCTGATGGCCGGGCTGGGGATCCAGACGTACCGGTTCTCGGTGTCCTGGCCCCGGGTCCAGCCGGACGGCACCGGTCCGGTAAACCGGCGCGGGCTGGACTTCTACGACCGCCTGGTGGACGCCCTGCTGGCCCGGGGGATCGACCCGATGGTCACGCTCTACCACTGGGACCTGCCGCAGACCCTGCAGGACCGGGGCGGCTGGACCGCCCGGGAGACCGCGGAGCACTTCGCCGGGTACGCCGCCGCCGTCCACGGTCGGCTCGGCGACCGGGTGGGCTCCTGGACCACCCTCAACGAGCCGTGGTGCTCGGCGTACCTGGGCTACGGCAACGGGGTGCACGCTCCCGGCATCGCGGACCCGGGTGCCGCCTTCACCGCCGTGCACCACCTGCTGCTCGGGCACGGCCTGGCGGCCCGGGCGCTGCATGCGGCCGGGGCGGCGACCGTCGGGATCACGCTCAACCCGGCCGACGTCCGCCCCGCCGACCCGGACAGCGCCGCCGACGCCGCCGCGGTACGCCTGGTCGACGGACTCCACAATCGGATCTTCCTGGACCCGCTGTTCCGGGCCGCGTACCCGGAGGATGTGCTGGAGCACGTCGCCCGAATCGTGCCGCCGGCGTTCCTCCGGGACGGCGACGAGAAAGTGATCGCCACCCCGATCGACCTGCTCGGCGTCAACTACTACGCGCCCCTCTACGTTGCTGGTAAGCCCGATGGCGCCGGCGGCGGCGGGGCGTTCCCCGGCACCGACGGGGCGGTGGAGTTCCTGCCGCCCGCTGGACCGCTGACCGACATGGGTTGGATGATCGAGCCGGCCGGGCTCACCCGGCTGCTGGAACGCCTCGGCACCGACTACCCGGGCGTACCGCTGATGATCACCGAAAACGGGGCGGCCTTCCCGGACCACGCCACGCCTCCGGGCGGCCCGGAGCGGCCGGCGGCGGAGGGGGACAGCGGGGTGTTCGACACCGACCGGATCGCCTACCTCGACGGGCACCTCCGCGCCGCGCACGAGGCCATCGCCCGTGGGGTGGACCTACGTGGTTATCTCGTATGGTCGTTGCTGGACAACTTCGAGTGGGCCGAGGGCTATCGGAAACGGTTCGGGATCGTCCACGTCGACTACCGGACCCAGCGACGCACTCCGAAGGCGAGTGCCCGCTGGTACCACCAGGTGATCTCCCGGAACGGACTCTGAGCGGGAGAGGGCGATCCGGGGAACGGACCCTGAGCGGAGAGGACGATGACGACGGCGCAACGGCCGACACTCGAGGCGGTGGCGCGCCGCGCCGGTGTCTCCCGGGCCACCGTCTCCCGGGTGGTCAACGGCTCCACCACAGTGGGCGAGCCGATCCGCGCGGCCGTCCGTCGAGCCGTCAGCGAGCTGGGGTACGTACCGAACCTGGCCGCGCGCAGCCTGGTCACCCAGCGAACGGACTCGGTGGCACTGGTCATGCCGGAGGCGGCCGCCCGGGTCTTCTCCGACGACCAGTACTTCCCCGGCATCATCCGCGGCGCCGCCCAGGAGCTGGAGGCGGCCGACAAGCAGTTGGTGCTGATGCTGGCCGGTTCGCCGGCCGGGCACGAGCGGGTGGAGCGGTACACCACCGGCCGGCACGTTGACGGGGTGCTGTTCGCCTCGCTGCACGGCGCCGACCCGCTCCCCGGCCGGCTGGCCCGGCTGGGCATTCCGGTGGTGTGCAGCGGCCGGCCGCTCGGCGGCACCCCGGTCCCCTACGTCGACGTTGACCACATCGGCGGGGTGCACCGGGCCGTCCAACACCTGATCGACAGCGGCCGGCGGCGCATCGCCACCATCGCCGGTCCACAGGACATGGTGGGCGGGATCGAGCGGCTGACCGGTTACCAGGCCGCGATGACCCCGGCCGGGCTGCCGGAGTGGGTGGCGTACGGCGACTTCACCCGCGAGTCGGGGGTGGCCGCGACCTGGCAGCTCCTCGCCGCGCACCCCGACCTGGATGCGATCTTCGCCGCCTCCGACCTGATGGCGCACGCCGCCCTGCGGACGCTACGCGCGACGGGGCGACGGGTGCCCGACGATGTCGCGGTGATCGGCTTCGACGACATCGAGACCGCCGCGTACACCGATCCACCCCTGAGCACCGTCCGCCAGCCGATCCAGGAGATCGGCCGGCGAATGACCCGCCAGCTACTGCGCCTCGCGGCCGGTGAGCCGATCGAACCGGCGCTGGTGCTCCCCACCGAGCTGATCCTCCGCGACTCCGCCTGAGCCCGCCTGGGTCCGCCTGGGTCCACCTGGGTCCACCTGGGTCCACCTGGGTCCACCGACGAAAACAGATCGAGCAACCGTCGGGACTGCACTAGCGTCACGTCATGCCCCAGCTCCGCCACGTCTCCGCCCTCGCCGAGGCCGAGTACGCGTACGTCAGTACCGTCGATCCGGCAACACGCCTCGTCTTCACCGCCGGGGCGTGCCCGCTCGACGTGGACGGCCGTACGGTCGCCCCCGGTGACCATGCCGCCCAGGCCCGGCAGGTGATGGCCAATCTGGAGACCGCCCTCACCGCAGCGGGTGCCCGCCTCACCGACGTAGTCAAAACCACGGTGTACGTGGCTTCGGCGCACCAAGCTGACCTGGTGACCGCCTGGCAGGTCGTCCGGGACGCCTTCGGCGACCACGACCCGCCCAGCACCCTGCTCGGGGTGACCGTGCTTGGCTACTCCGAGCAGCTCGTCGAGGTCGAGGCGGTCGCCACCGTGAGCGTCGCGTGAGGATCCGCGCCGCGCAGCCCGACGACGCGCCCGCCGTGGTGGCGCTCCGCACCCAACTCTTCCCGCATCTGGTTCGCGGGGTGGAGTCGACCCGTCAGATGCTCTCCCAACCACCCCCGGGCCAACACTGGGCCGCCTTCGTCGCCGAGGCGAACGACGAGATCGTCGGTTGGGTCTCGACCTTCCGCAACGCCAGCTCCTCCCGAAGCGTCGGCGAGATCTCGCTGCTGCACGTCCACCCGGACCATCGGGGACACGGCATCGGCAGTGGGCTGCTGACCGCCGCCCTGGACCACCTCGCCCCGCTCCGACTCCCGCTGCTACACGGGCGGGTGCTACCCGAGTCGTTGCCGTACGCGCGGCGGCGCGGCTTCCTACCCAGCCGCAAGGAACGCTTCTCCGCGCTCGAACTGACGGCCCTGCCGCCCTCGGCCGTTCCCCCGGGAGCCCGGCTGGTGCCACTGTCCGAGGTTGACCCCCACCACGTGTACGAGGTGGAGCGGGACGCCAGCGCCGACGAGCCGGGGGACGTCCCCGTCGACGCTCTCACCTACGAACACTGGCGGGCCGACACGTGGGACAACGTCGGCCTGGACCGGGAGGCCAGCACCGGCGTCGAGGTAAACGGCGTCCTGGCGGCGATCAGCCTGGTCAAGCGGGACGGTCCGCGGATGTGGTCGGACTACACCGCTTCCCGGCCGGAGCACCGGGGGCGCGGGCTCGCGAGGGCGGCGAAGCTGGGTGCCCTACGCCGGGCCGCGGCCAACGGGGTGACGGTCGCGTACACCGGCAATGACGAGGCGAACAAACCGATGCTCGCGATCAACGAACGGCTCGGCTACCGGCCGGTCGCCGCCCAGTGGAGTTGCCTCCGCGAGATGGGCTGAGCGACCGCGCGTCACGCGCCGTCAGGGGTGGTCCCGGTCGGCCCCACAGTGGTGGGCTGGCCCAGCACGCGGCGGGCCAGTAGTGCGGCGCCCGCGACGGCCGCCGGCATGAGCAGCACGGCGCCGAGTGGGATCAGGAAGCTGACGAACACCGCCACCCCGAAGCCGAGCGCGGTCGGCCGGTCGGCCCGCAGGGCGGCCCGCCGGTCCGACAACCGTAGCCCACGCCGGTAGAAGGGGGCACCGACCAGCTCCACCGCGAGGAGCCAGCCGCCGATGGTCGCACCGAGCGCCGGCACCAGGGTCTGACCGACCACCGGGATGAAACCGGCGACAAAGAGGGGTACGCCGACCAGCACCGCCAACCCCACCAGCCGCAGCGAGTCGACGAGGCTGTGCCGCAGCGACGACCAGAACGGCACGTCCACCGCGTTGGGCGTACCGCCGAGGCCATCCTCGACCCGTTCGGAGATCTTCTCGTAGAACGGGTCCCCGATGACCAGCGTGACGGCGGTGAACGCGACCACCGTGAGCAGGCCACCCAGCCCGAGCAGCGCCAAGCCGGCGGCTACCCGGGTCAGGCCTCGCCCGGCGGCGGACCACTGGTCGGCGAACGGCGTGATCAGCGCGGCCAGGTCGTCCACGTAGTAGACGAGCGTGCCGAACGCCGCGACGAAGAACGCTCCGGAGATCAGTGCCGGTAGGACGCCGAGCAGCATCAGGCCGGGGTTGCGGAGGTAGAGGCCGATGCCGCGAAGGAAGAGGCCAACACCGGCGAAGAATCGGCCGGCCGCCCCGGTCCGGGGCGCGGCGGGAGCGGGGGATGCGTTCATGGTCGCCGAGCCTAGGTCGCGTCAGCGGTTGGCGCAGGTCACGGTCGGCGCCTGGTTCGTGCCGGTGTTGTCGGCGAGGAAGCCGAACGTGGTCGTGCCGTTCGGGGCCAGCGTGCCGTTGTACGACATGTTGGTCACCGTCACCGAGGCCCCCGAGCTGCGGTGCGAGCCGTCCCACACCTCGGTTAGCTGCTGACCACTGGGCCAGGTCCACTCGACTCTCCACCCGGACCAGGAGGCGGAGGTGTTGTTTTTGATCTTCACCTCGCCCTTGAAGCCGCCCGGCCACGACTCGACAACCGTGTATTTCGCTGTGCAGGCTGACGGTGGGTCCGGAAGCGTCGGCGGCTCACCTGGGATGGGCGCTGTCGGTGGCGTGGGGTCCTGCGTCGTGCTCTTGGACGGCGTCGGAGGCGGGGTCGCGTCCATCGCGACGGGTGTCGAGGTCGGTGTCGAGGTCGAGGTCGGTTCCGAGGTCGGTGTTGGGGGCAGGGGCAGGGACTGGGTCGACGAAGATTCCGACGGCGCGGCTGTCGGCCCGGCTTCGGCGCCAGCGACCTGGTCGGTGGCGAGGGGAGACGATGGGTCCGCCGGTGAGCGTTGGAGCGCGTTCAGGGCGACCGCGGTCAGGATGACCACCAAGAAGCTCGCCGCGACGATGCCCTGACTCCGCATACGTGCCGGGATTGAACGGCGAGTGTCCGCCAGCCCCTTGTCCGGGCGGAGGGCCTGGTGACCGGAGCTGTCCGTTCCGCGATCGGCGTCCTCCGGCTGAGACCCACTGCCCGGCTGAGACCCACTGCCCGGCTGAGACCCGCCGTGCGGCTGCTGGGGTGGGCCGTCGGAGTGCGGTGGGTCGCCCAGTTTCCAGGGTGCGCGTCCTGGCACTTCGGTGGGTTCGTCGTAGCTCGCCAGCGGTGGCCACTCTGGCAGCCGGACGCCGGGCTCGTCGGCAGGGGTATCGCCGGGCTTGGACGATTCGGTCATGGTCTCCGATCCCTGGTAACGAGGTCACGATCAGCGACGATGCGGGATCATTGTGGGCTCAACGTGAGGTTCGGTCAAATGATTCCAGTGCGGGACAGGAGAGGGTATCCAAGGGCAACCACCCACACCCGAGACTCCCACGGCAGGACCAGCGCAGCGCAGGTCGCCGAGGCGCACCCGGGCTACTCGTTGAGAAAGGAGGAGATGCGCTCCCGAAGGTCGGCGCGCTTGGCCCAGAGGACCCCAGGCCGGTCGTACACGTGCAGGGTGGCCTGGGGTAGCGCGGCGGCGAGCCGCTCCGCGACCTCGACCGGATGCAGTTCGTCGCCGACACACCCGATCACCAGAGCCGGCGCCGTGACCTCGACGAGTTCCGTGGCGTCGCGAACCGGCACCGACTCGGGTAGGCCGACCAATCCCGCGCCGAGACCGTCCCGCAAAAGCTGATCGAGACGCTGCCGGAGGTATGCCCAACCGGCCGGCGTGTTCCGGACGGCCGGTGGAAGCTCCAGCTGGACCACCTCCGCGAGCTGACCGACATCGCCGCTGCCGAGCGCGTCGAGCAGTGCCGTCAGCCGGCGGCGGGCGGCATCGCCCCGCGGTCGGTCCAGTACCGCCGGCAGGTAGAAGACCAGCCGGTCGAACCGTGTCGGGTTGTCGGCGAGCAGCCGGCAGAGCGCACCCGCGCCCAGGCTCGCGCCGAACGCCCGGGTCGCAAGGCCCCGGTCAGCGATCGACCGCAGGTCGCGCGCGAGATCGTGGTACGTCCATGGCCCGGTCGGGGCGGCGGAGCGACCATGCCCACGGAACTGGAAGAAGAGTCTGCGCCCGATGACGCCACTGCCGAAGGGGCGGGTGGTGGCGATGCCGCTGCCCAGACCGTGCGCGAAGACGGTGACCGGATCGCCTGTCCCGGTGACCAACTGCTCCAGGTCAACGCCGTGCGGGGTGGCGACCAGCTCGGTCTCCGGCTCCGGCAGTGCCGGCCGACCGGTGCGGGGAGCACTCGGCCCCGGACCCCAGGTGCGGGGGCCACCATCCGGTGGGGGCGGCCACCGGAAGCCTCTCACCAGGAGTTCCCCCGGCCACCCCGGAGATCGCGCAGACCCGTCCGGACGTCAAGCAGATAGATCAACCCGGCGGCGATGCCGACCAGGCCAAAGATGCTGAGCCGGCCGGAGGTGAGCAGGGTGAACACCAGGCAGACGGCGAGGATCGCCACCCAGGCGCCCTTCGGCATGGTGCCGACCGCGGCGAACGCGTCGGACCGCTGGGTGATGACGTGGACCAGGGCGACTCCCTGCACGATGAGGGCGAAGACGAGCAGGATCAGCTCTATAACGTAGCGAACCTCAAAAGCGAACGGCGCGGCGATGGCCATGCCGGCAAGCATATGCCGAAGACCCCGGAGGCGTCCGTCAGGCCGCCCCCGGGGTCTTCGGCGTCCCGGGACACTCGCCCGTCGCCGCAGGTCAGTCGCGGGCCGGCGGGGTCCGCTTCGTCGCGCGCGGTGACTTCGGTGCCGAGGAGGCCGACTTGCCGGCGGCCTTGGTGGCACGCTTCGTGACGGCGGGTGGCTTGGCCTCGGCGGCCTTGGTGGCACGCTTCGTGACGGCCGCCGGCTTGGCCTCGGCAACCTCGGCGAGCTGCGCCGGGGTGGGCGCCGGGGCCTGCTCGGTCGTCTCGATGTCGGTGTTCACCGTGTCGGCGGCCTCGAGCACGCCAGCGCCGACGACCCGCTCCCCGTGGCCGACGAGCGCGCCGTAGGTGGTGACTGCCCGCTCCTGCGCGGCCTGAGCGCTGGCCACCACGACGGCTGCGTTGCGGGTGGCGGTCTCCCGAAGCCGGTTGAGGTCCAGGTCGCTGACGGCCTGCCGGCGCAGGTTCTCCGCGGTAGCGGCCGCCGTACGCAGCGTCTCGGTGGCCTTCTGGCGCAGCTCGGCCCCGTTTACCGTGCCGAGGTCGGCAGCGACCCGGTCGCGTAGCTCACTCACGGCCGCGGGGAGCTTTCGCAGCTGCTGGTACGCCAGATCGCCGGCACCGGCGGCGGCGTAGAGAGGGGCGGGGATACGACTGGTTTTAGGCTGACTAGTCATCGTTTCTCCTCTTCGACCGCGTCGGCGGCTTCGGGGTCGCCCTTCGGGCGGACTGCTGCACTGGCGTCGGGACAGGGATGAGCCGGGGTCGATGGCGGTGCGACTCACGCACCGCCGGTCGGCGTACCCCCGGTCGTCGTTGGGCCGGTGACCGCGATGTTGGCCAGGTCGGCGGAGGCCCCCGACGGCTCGGCTGGGCCCGGCTCCGGCTCGGTGGCGGGCGGGCCGGCGACCGATTCGGTAGTGACCAGGCCGGTCGCAGCCTCGGTGGTGGGTGCGGCGGCGACCGATTCGGTGGTGACCGGAACGGTCGCGGACTCGGTGGTGACCGGAACGGTCGCGGACTCGGTGGTGACCGGAACGGTCGCGGACTCGGTGGTGACCGGACCGGTCGCGGACTCGGCCGGCGCCGCGTTGGCGGCGGCGGTCGCCTCCGCGAGCCGCGCGTTCTCGCGACGGAACGTCTCGTAGATCTGGGTGAGCGACTGCTTCTGCGCCATGGTCAGGTCGGGGTCCACGGCTATCGCGGCGAGAACGCCCTGCCCCTCCCGGTCATCCAGCAGCCCGGCCCGCAGGTACATCGCCGGGGTGGAGACCCGCAGCGCGCTGGCGAGCTGCTGCAGCACCTCCGCGCTGGGCTTGCGCAACCCGCGCTCGATCTGACTCAGGTACGGGTTACTGACTCCCGCCTGCTCGGACAGCTGCCGAAGGGAGATCTTCGCACTCCGGCGCAGGTCACGAATGAACCCACCGATGTTGGGAAGGTCTTTACCACTGGCCATAACTCAACGCTAGCTCGCGGCGCTAACTACTGCAAGCAAAATGCTAGCCAGAGTTAGCGCCCGAGCGTGGCCGCAGCGCCCTAACGTCCGCCCCGGCGAATCACCAGAGCGACCGGACGGCGCCCACCGGCCGCCCCCCGCCGAGGAGCGGGACCTCAGCGAACTCCGCCAACGCCGGTGCGGTCACCCCGAGCCGGCGCAGCGCGGAGACCAGCACCGGCATCCGGGCCCGGCCAGCACCATCGTCGATCTTCATCGCCACCGCACCAATGCCCGGGACCGCCGCGGCGATGACCCCCTCCACCCCGATCTTCGCGAGCAGCCCCGGCACCGCCCGCATCAGCCGGCTGTCGTCGGCCCGCGTACCGCCGACGATCTCCGGATGCGCCCGCATCGAGTCCGCCACCGCCCGCTCCGGCGAGCCCGGCTCCGCCTGCACCAGCCGCAGATACGCCAGGGCGAGGCCAGACAACGACACGGCCAGCACCGGCGCGCCACAGCCGTCGATCCCGACCGCCGCCGCCGGCTCGTCGGTGAACTCCTCAACCGCCGCTCGCAACCGCTCCTGCAGCGGGTGCTCGCTACGCCAGTACCCCTCCTCGGGCCAGCCCGCCGCCTGGCAGGTCAACAGCATTCCGGTGTGCTTTCCGGAGCAGTTCATCTGAATCCGGGTCGGGCCACCACCGGCGCGCAGCACCGCCGCCCGCGCCGCTTCGTCCGCCGGCAAGTCGGGCGGGCAGTGCAACGCCGACTCGTCAAGCCCGGCCCGCGCCAACAACCCACCGACCCGGGCCCGGTGGAAATCCTCCCCCTCGTGGCTGGCCGAGACCAGGGCGAGGTCAGCCGGGTCGCCCAGCCGCAGGCCCGCCCGGATCATTCCCACCGTCTGCAACGGCTTGTTCGACGATCGGGGGAAGATCGGCGACGTCACATCCCCCGCCCTCGCCACCGCCGCGCCAGTCGCGTCGAGCGCCACCACCGACCCGCGATGCACACCCTCAACGAAACCGGACCGGACCACCTCAGCGAGCGGCACGCCGCCCTCGTACGTCTTTCCCACGGGGTGGACGTTACCGCCCTTCGGGAATGTCCAGCCGACGGGTGACCAGGGAATTGGGAACGTAACGTCAGGGGGCGGCCCCCAACACGCCACTTACCGGCGAAGGGCGGGCACGCCGAGTAGTTCCCGAGCCTCGACGGTGGTGAGCGGAGGGCGCTGGGCGAGCTGGGCGAAGCCGACCGCGCGGGCCACGAGCTGCATGTTGGACTCGACCGGCTGCCCCTTGGCATAGGTCACCGTGTCCTCCATGCCCACCCGGAGGTGGCCGCCGGCCGAGAGCGAGGCCAGCAGGACCGGGATCGTGCTCCGACCGACGCCGGTCGCCGAGAAGGTGGTGCCGGTTGGCAGGTCCCGCAACATCTGCTCGGCGGCCACCAGGGCCGCGGGAGTGCCGGGCATTCCGCCGGGCACGCCCAGGACGAAGTCGACGTGCACATGCCCGCCGGCCGGCAGGCCGTACGTGCCGAGCAGGCGTTGCAGGGAGGTGAGGTGTCCCAGGTCGAAAATCTCGTACTCCGGGACGATGCCGCGCTCCTGCATCCGGGTGTGCAACTCGACGATGAACTCCCACCGGTTGAGAAACACGTCGGTGCCGAAATTGACCGTGCCCATCGTGCAGGAGGCCATGTCCGGAGCGGCATCGAGTACGGCGAGCCGGTCGGCCTCCGGATCGCTCACCGCGCCACCCGAGGAGAGCTGCACCACCAGGTCGGTGCTCTCCCGAAGCGCCGCGACGGTCTCGCGCAGCCGCCGCTGGTCGAGGGTCGGCTGCGCCGCGGCGTCCCGGATGTGGACGTGGACCACGGAGGCGCCCAGGGCCTCGCACTCCTTCGCGGTCAGCAGCAGCTCATCGAGGGTGACCGGCAGCGCCGGCACCTCAACCTTGGCCGACTCGGCCCCGGTCGGGGCAACCGTGATCAACGTCCCTGTCGTCATGACCGGATCCTAGTCGCCCGATCGACGACCGTCCCGGCCGGAAGTCTTCCGGCATGCCGGCCGGCAAACCTGAATCCTTCCGCTCTGAACGACGTCCGACCGGGGTCCTTCCCTAGCTATCGATCATCGCGGCGGTCTCCCCGACCAGCAGCCGGGCGTCGTCGGGCACGTTGCGCTTGACCACCGCCAGGGCGACCTGGCCCAGCTCGTGGTGGTGCACGGCGGTGCCGACGAAGCCGACCGTCCGCCCATCCCGAGTCACCGGCGTGCCGGCCGACGGTGGCTGGTCCGTGGTCACCCCGTCCAGGTGCAGGAGGACCAGCCGACGCGGCGGCCGACCCATGTTGTGCACCCGGGCCACCGTCTCCTGCCCCCGGTAACAGCCCTTCTCCAGGTGTACGGCCGGCCCGACCAGGCCCACCTCCGCCGGAATGCTCCGGTGGTCGGTATCCAGCCCGACCCGGGGCCGACGGGCGGCCACCCGCACCGCCTCGTACGCCCAGAGCCCGGCGACCGGCACGTCCGCGCCGCGCAGCTCGGCCACCACCCGGCCCATGGCCTCCCGAGCCACCAGCAGGTCGACGCCGAGCGGGCCACGGCGGGCCCAGCCTCCGATCGGTAGCGCACGGACGTCGTAGCGCACCGTCGACCGGGGCGGCACCGAGCCGGCCCGGAACTTCGGGCCGGGCACCTCGAGCAGGTCCGGCTCCGCCAGGCCGGAGACGCCGAGCGTCGCCACGGCGTCCACCGCCGCCGGCCCGACCAGCGAGAGCAGGGCGTGCTCCGGCGTCACGTCACGCGGCTCCACCTTGCTGAAAAAGCGCATCCGCTCCAGATACCCGAGCAGCCCAGCGGTGTCGCCCGGCTCGGTGTCCAGCCAGGTCGTACCGCCCTGCTCGGTCACCATCGCGTGCTGCTCGACGTGCCCGTGCGGGGAGAGCACCAGCAACTCGGTGCCCTGCCCAGCGGGCAGGTCCGCCAGGTGCTGCGTGGTGAGCGTGTGCAGCCAGCCGAGGCGATCCTCGCCCGGCACCGCGATCACCCCCCGGTGCGAACGGTCGACCAGGCCGACCGCCGTCTCCAGGGTGCGCTGCTCGCGCAGCGGATCCCCGTAGTGCGCCGCCACCGAGCGGACCCCCGCCGCGGCGTGCGCCGGCTCCGGTTGGTCCCGGCTGTCCTCGTCGATGCTCTCGACGGAGACCGCCCCGGCAATGTCAATCATTCTGGCTCCCCGTTCGCACAGCGACTACAGCGGCCGAAGAGGGAGACATGGCCGACGTCCACCCGGAACCCCCGCTGCTCGGCAAGCTGGTCGGCCAACGGGCGCAGCAGGGCCGGATCGATCTCGTCGATCGCGCCGCACTCCCGGCAGACCAGGTGCACGTGCTGGTCCTCGCCGGCCGCGTGGAAGGTCGGCGAGCCGTGCGAGAGGTGGGTATGCGTCACCAGGCCGAGCCGTTCCAGCAGCTCCAGCGTGCGGTAGATAGTAGTGATGTTGACCCCCGCGGCCACCTCCCGGACGGCCGTGTGGACCTGCTCCGGGGTGGCGTGCCCCAGATCCAGCACCGCCTGGAGGACAAGCTGCCGCTGCGCCGTCAGGCGCAGCCCACGGGCCCGGAGGAGTTCCGCGAGGGAGGATTCGGACACCGTCCAAGCATAGTTCGCTCCGGCCGAACAGCGCTCTCCCGTCCTACCGGCCCCGTTCTGCCGGCGCCCGTGTCGGTGGTGCCGGGCCGGACCCCACCCGGTGCAGCCCGCCTGGGCCCTATGCTCGGCGGCCATGACGACGGCGAGGATCGCGGTGCTCGGGCGGGGCCGGGTGCCGGTCACCGGGCCGGTGCTGCGCGGCGACGACCTGGGCGTCCTGCACGGAGACGGCCTCTTCGAAACGATGCACCTGCGGGCGGGCCGGCCCTGGCTACGGGAGGCGCACCTGGAACGGATGACCAGGGCGGCACCGGCGCTGGGTCTGACCCTGCCGCCGGCCGACGCCCTGATCGCGCTGCTCGAGGAGATCTGCGTCGACTGGCCCACCGAGGTCGAGGGGGCGCTGCGGCTGGTCTGCACCCGCGGCCCGGGCGGCGGCGCGGCCCCGACCGTGTACGCCACGCTGGCCCCGGTGCCGCCGTCGGCTCGGGCGGCCCGCCGGGACGGAATCACCGTGGCGACCTTGCCGCTGGGCGTGCCGGCGCGCGGGCGTGCCGGCCTGGACTGGCTGCCCACCGGCAGCAAGACCACGTCGTACGCGGTGCACAACGCCGCCCGCCGGTGGGCATCCCGCAACGGCGTCAACGACGCGCTCTGGACCTCCACCGACGGGTACGTCCTGGAGGGGCCGACCGCCAACGTCCTCTGGCTCACCGACGGGGCGCTACGCACGGTGCCCGCCACGGCCGGCGTCCTGCCCGGTACCACCGCCGCCTGGCTGCTGGCCAATGCCGCACAGGTGGGGCTGGGCGCGCACGAGCAGCTGGCGACCCCGCCCGAGCTGCACGCCGCGGACGCGGTCTGGTTCAGCTCGTCGGTCCGGGGCCTGGTCGAGGTCCGCGTCCTGGACGGCATCGGCCGGCCCCGGTCGGCCTACACCCGGCGGCTACAGGCGCTACTCGGCTTCCCCGTCCCGCCCGACGACGCCCAACCGGACTGACCCCCGCCGCAGATCAGCCGGACTGACCCCCGCCGCAGATCAGCCGGACTGACCTCCGCCGCCCACCCGGATCAGCCGGGTTGACCTCCGCCGCCCCCGGATCAGCCGGACTGGCTCAGCCGCCCACCCGGGTCAGTCGGGCGGACAGGTGCGGGGTGAGGCCGTGCCCCACCGCGGCCATCTCCTGCGCGTAGAGCAGGGCGCCCTCGACGATGCCGAAGAGGCGGTGACCGGCGGTCACCTCCTTCGCGGTGGGGGTGCGGACCACCGCGTCGGTGGCGAACTCGAGCTGGGTGCCGGTGCGCTTGCCGAGGTGCAGCTCCATCACGCCGGTGGGCGTGCTCATCAGCGCCTCCCACTCGTTGGTCGCCCGGTCGTCACCGTCGAGTACCGGCCGCCACCAACCCATCTCCCGCCCGGCCGGGCGGACCGGGCGGCTCTGCTCGTCCAGCAGCCACGCCCGCGACTCATAGCAGAGGAACGGTCGGCCGTCGTGGCTGATCCGGATCTCCTGCGCGTAGTCGAAATCCTCGATGGTGGGGTAGCCACCCCGGCCCCGGCCCCGCCACACCCCGATGTACGGCAGCAGGCCGTCCAGAGTGGGGTGCAGCTTCGGGCCGGTACGCAGGTCGTGGCTCTCCTCGTAGGGGTACGGGTCCACCGGAGGCGCGTTCAGCCACGGCGGCTGAAGCGGATTCTCGTCACTCACTACTGCCCTCTCGAAATGCGTACGGCGAGGTAGACCAAGCCGCCGGCGAGCCCGCCCAGCGCGGCGACCAGCAAACTTACGAACCCTATCTCGGTGACCATCGGCGACTATCCTATGCTGGCGCTCGTGGGCCGAACCCTCGTCGTCAAGGTCACCGCCGGAGCGGATTCCCCGGAGCGGTGCGCGCAGGCATTTACGGTTGCGGCCACCGCAGCCGCTGCCGGAGTTGACGTCTCGCTCTGGCTGACCGGCGAGGCGACCTGGTTCGCGTTGCCCGGCCGGGCGCAGGAGTTCGAGCTGCCGCACTCGGCCCCGCTGGGCGAGCTACTACACGTGATCCTGGCGACGGGCCGGGTGACCGCCTGCACGCAGTGCGCGGCCCGCCGGGACATCGGAACCGGCGACGTGCTGTCGGGCGTCCGGATCGCCGGCTCGGCGGTCTTCGTCGAAGAGGTCATGGCCGAGGAGACCCGCGCGCTCGTCTACTAGACGATCTATTCCAAGGGGTACGGGGACAGCGAAGAGAGGCGAGGGCGTCCATGATCGACGTTGCTGAGCAACAATGACCATGGAGGCCACGTGCACGTCGATCGGGACACCCTCGCCAC
>NZ_JABZED010000027.1:0-104975 GCF_013416675.1 Salinispora sp. H7-4 | reverse complement strand
CGTCGCACAACGCATCCTCGCGATGACCGCCGCGATCTGGCACAACTGGACCACCGGCCAACCCGTCATGCGCTCCCTCATCGCTTACGACCACTGATCCCTCGGAATAGATCGTCTAGGACGGGCTGGTCACTCGGTTATCAGGACGGGCTGGTCTGCGCCGGCGGACCGGCCGGGAGGGTTCAGTCCGCGCAGCCGGTGGAGAGCATCAGGTGCAGCTGGTCGCCGGTCGCGTCGGCGATGACCAGGTCGGTGCCGCTCCGGTACGCGTACACCTCGGGGGTGTCGACCACAACGGTGCCGGCGGCGGCCAACGGGGCCAGGGCGCTCAGTGATGCCGGCTCGGGGCCGGCCGCCACCCGCTCGGTCCGGGCCTTCGCGCCGCCGGGACACGATGTCCAAATCTGATCCACCTGCTCCGGCACCGGACGGCCCAGCGCCTGCAGCGCGGCACGGAGCGCTGGTTCGGGCGGGTTCCCCAGCAGCAGATCGCCGGACGCGGCATCGGTCGGGCGACAGCCGGTCAGCACCGCGAACCGAACCCGACCCGGACTCGTCGACTCCCCCTCGACCAGGACGAACTCACCGGCGTCGGCGCGCAGCAGCGGACCCTCGGCGGCGTCCCGCACCCCGGCCCGCCATCGCGCCGGCAGCGCGTCGGCGACCTGGCGGAGCAGCTCGCGCTCGCCTCCCTCGGCGACCAGGACGCCGATCCCGCGGGTCAGTTCGGCGCCCGTGCTGACCGGGGTGACCCGGCAGCCCCGCTCCACGCGGGACGGGGTCATCGCCCACGCCGTGCCGTCGAGCGCCGCGACGAGCTGGCCGACCGCCGCGTTGACCACCGGCGCCGCCTGCTCGATCGTGCGCTGCTCCCGCACTGTCGGCTCGTCGGTGCGGGCCGACCACCAGGCCAGCCCGGCCAGCAGCACCGCCCAGGCCGCCGTGCCCACGAGTAGCCAGCGCCGGACCCACCATCCCGGCGGCGGGCGATCAGGCCCGGAGGGCGGGGCGTACCCCGGATGGACGGCGCTCACCGCGCCATCGTGTCATGTCCCGGACCGGGGTCAGCCGCCGCCGGGACGGCCGCACTATCCGCCCGAGTCGTCGGGGCCCAGGACGAGCCGGTAGCCGACCCCGCGCACGGTCAGCACCCGTGGGCCGCCGGAGAGCAGACGCAGCTTGCACCGGAGCCGCTTGACCGCCGAGTGCAGGATCGCGGTGTCGCCGAGGTAGGCGCCGCCCCAGACCGCGGCGAAGAGTCGCTCGTAGCTCCAGAGCCGGACCGGCGGGGTCACCAACCGGGTCAACAACCGCCGTTCGGTACGGGTCAGCGCCAGTGGGCGTCCCCGCCAGGTGACCAGGTGCCCCGGCGGGTCCACCACCAGCTCGCCGTAGCGGACCGGGGTCTCTGGTGGACCGGTGCCCCGCTCTTCGGTGACGGGTGGTTCAGGAAAGAGCATCGCCCGCAGCTCCGCGAGATCAGCACAGCTCAACACCGGCCCCACCCCGTCGAGGCGACGCAGCACGCGCTCGCGCACTGCCATGTCGGGACTCACACAGACCACGATCGGACCCTTCCGCTCAGACACGCCGCCTCCCCAGGCACCCGCGTTGACCCGACGGGCATCACCCCGTCGAGATGATGTCCGGCTGAACACCGAGTCAGCGTACGGCCAGAAGCGCGCCCAGTCACTGATCGAATACTGACCGAGACAATTTATTGATCAGCGTCGGTGTTTTCACGAGCATGGCTGGCGCGGGCTCGGAACAGCCCGGGCCCGCGGACGTGGGGAGGACACGTGTTCGTACGACCATCCGCGCGGTCACGCCTGGGGCGTCTGGCCGTCGCGTTCGGGGCGCTGGTGTTGGGGTTGAGCGCCCAGCCGGCGCTCGCCGCGTCGCCGCCCGGCGCAGCAGAGCGGGCAACCGTCGCGTCCGAGCTGCTGGAGACCAGCGACAGCACCAGTTTCCTGGTCTTCCTACGGGAGACCGCACCGCTCGCCAGCACCGCGACCCTGCAAGAGCCCGACGACCGGGCCCTCGCGGTCCACCAACTCCTGACCAACACCGCCGAACGCACCCAAGCCGACCTGCTGCGGCTGCTCGAGGCACGGAAGGCGGAGCACACCTCATACTGGATCGCCAACGCCATCCAGGTCCACGGTGACCGGGCCCTGATCGACGAGATCGCGAACCGGCCCGAGGTCGAACGGATCGAGCCGGTCGGCAGCCGCCAGCTGGTCGAGCCGACGCCCGCCGAGGCCGAGGCCCGTACCGACGCCGTCGAGTGGGGCGTCGCCGAAATCGGCGCCCCCCAGGTGTGGGACGAGTTCGGCGACCGCGGCGAAGGCATCGTGATCGCCAACATCGACACCGGCGTGCAGTACGACCACCCCGCCCTCGTCAACTCCTACCGGGGCAACCTCGGCGGCGGCAGCTTCGACCACGCCTACAACTGGTTCGACCCGACGGGCGTCTGCTCCGACTCGGAACCCTGCGACAACAACGACCACGGCACGCACACGATGGGCACGATGGTCGGTGACGACGGGGCCGACAACCAGATCGGTGTCGCACCGGGTGCCCGGTGGATAGCGGCGAAGGGCTGCGAAGCCAGGACCTGCTCGGACGCCGCGCTCCTCGCCTCCGGCCAGTGGATCCTGGCCCCGACCGACGCCAACGGCGAGAACCCCCGCCCGGAGCTGCGCCCCGACATCGTCAACAACTCGTGGGGCGGCGGCGGCAACAACCCCTGGTACCAGCAGACCGTCGACGCGTGGCGGGCCGCCGGGATCCTCCCGGTCTTCTCCAACGGCAACAGCGGCCCGAGCTGCGGCACCGCCGGTTCCCCCGGGGACTACGAGAGCTCGTACGCCGTCGGCGCGTACGGCTCGAACGGCGCCATCGCCGGCTTCTCCAGCCGTGGCTCCGGCACCGAGCTGATCAAACCGAACATCGCCGCGCCGGGGGTGGCCGTGCGCTCCAGCGTCGCCGGCGGCGGATACGCCGCGTTCAGCGGCACCTCGATGGCAGCCCCGCACGTCGCCGCCACGGCCGCTCTGATCTGGTCGGTCGCCCCCAGCCTCCGCGGGGACCTGCCGGCGACCGAGGCGCTGCTGGACCGTACCGCCCGCGATGTCGATGACACCACCTGCGGCGGGACCGCGGCCGACAACAACGTCTTCGGCGAAGGCCGGCTCGACGCGTACGCGTCGGTCAACGAGGCCCCCCGCGGCCCGGTCGGGCGGGTCACCGGCACCGTGACCGCAGCCGAGGACGGCGAGCCGCTCGCCGGGGTGACCATCGACGACGGCACCCGCGACACCACCACCGGCACCGACGGCCGGTACTCGCTGACCGTTCCGGCCGGTGAGACCACGGTGACGGCCACCCTGTACGGCTACGAGTCGCAGTCGGACACCTTCACCGTGGACGAGGGCGGGGCGGTGACCCGGGACTTCGCGCTCGTCGAGAGCCCCATGGTCACGGTGGGCGGTCAGGTTACCGACGGCTCCGGACACGGCTGGCCGCTCTACGCGAAGATCGACATCGCCGGCAAGCCGGGTGACCCGGTCTTCACCGACCCGGTAACGGGAGAGTGGTCGGCCACCGTGGCCGGCGACAACACCTACTCGATCACCGCCACCCCGCAGTACCCGGACTACCGGACGGTGACCCGGGAGGTACCGGTCGGTAGCGATGCCACCACCGTCGACATGGCCGTTCGGGTCGCGGAATCCTGCACGGCGGCCGGCTACAACGCCAGCTACGACGACCCGCTCCTGACCGAGGACTTCGCCGACAGCAGCACGCCGGAAGGCTGGTCGGTGGTCAACCGCACCGACGAGGGCGGTTGGACCTTCGAAGACCTCGGCGAACGGGGCAACCTGACCGGCGGCAGCGGCGGCTTCGCAATCGTCGACAGCGACGAGCTCGGCCTCGGCAACAGTCAGGACACCGACCTGGTGAGCCCGACGGTGGATCTCTCCGGGACCCCCGCGCCGGTGCTGCGGTTCAACACCGACTGGCGGGCAATCGGCGTCACCGACAGCGCCGACATCGACGTCACCACCGACGGCGGCGAGACCTGGACCAACGTCTGGCACCAGACCAGCAGCCTGCGCGGGCCGCGGGTCGAGGAGGTGCCGTTGACGCCGGCAGCCGGCGCATCGGAGGCCCAGGTGCGGTTCCGCTTCGCCGGTTCCTTCGACTGGTGGTGGCAGGTCGACGATGTCATGCTGGCCAACCGGAACTGCACCCCGGTGCCCGGTGGCCTGGTGGTCGGCACGACCAGCGACCAGAACACCGACACGGCCCTCAACGGCGTCACGGTGACCAGCGTGGATCAGCCCGAAGATAACGCTGTCTCGGCCGGCACGGACGACCCGGCGGAGTCGGGCGGTTTCTACTGGCTCTTCTCCAGCCTCACCGGAACGCACCCGTTCACCGCGGAGCGGGCACCGTACCCGGTGGCCACCCAGGACGTGACGGTCGTCGCCGACGAGGTGCGACGGGCCGACTTCGCGCTCGCCGCCGGAAAGCTCACGGTCACCCCGACCGAGGTGGAGTCACACCAGCCGTACGGCAGCACCCGGAGCACCCAGGTGACGGTGAAGAACACCGGCACCGCCCCGGCCGACGTCGAGGTGTTGGAACGGTCCGGCGCGTTTGATCTGTTGGAGGCACCGGGGGCCCCGCTGCGCGAGGTCACGGTGAAGGGCATCAGCACGGCCCGGACCGGGACCACGTTCGGTGGAGCACCGGCCGAGGCCGAAGAGTCGACGGACAACAGCTGGACCCGGGTCACGGACCTCCCATCGAATGCCTTCGACAACTCCGCCGCCATCCTGGACGGCAAGGTGTATTCGATCGGCGGCGGTAGCGCCACCGGCAACGAACGCGCGACCTGGGTCTACGACCCGGGCACCGATTCCTGGTCGGAGCTGCCGCCGCTACCCACCTCCCGGTCGAAGCCGGGCGTCGCGGCGGTCGGCGGCAAGATCTACGTGACCGGCGGGTGGGGCAACAACATCGACCCGGACGCCACGGTTAATGTCTTCGATCCGGCCAGTGAAACCTGGAGCACTCTGGACGGGGTCACCAACCCCGCGCCGACCGCTGCCCCCGGAACCGCCGTCGTCGACGGCAAGATCTACCTGGTGGGTGGCTGCGCCAACTCGAGCTGCACCGCGACCGACGACACGGTGGTGTTCGACCCGAGGGCCGCGACCTTCGCCACCGTTGCCCCCTACCCGCAGCAGGTCTCCTGGATGAGCTGCGGTGGCCTCGGCACCCAGATGTACTGCGCCGGTGGCTCGGGCGCCGACACCGCCGCCCACAAGTACGACCCGGGGACGGACACCTGGACTCCGATCGCGGACATGCCGCTGGACCTGTGGGGTTCGTCGTCCGCCGCGGCCGGCGGGATGCTCGTGCTGGCCGGCGGGGTCACCGACGGCTCCTCCACGGTGACGAACCAGACGATCGCCTACGACCCGGCGGCCGGAACCTGGCAGGACCTGCCGAACGCCGAGTTCGCCCGGTACCGGGGGGCCGGCGCGTGTGGGGCCTACCGGATCGGCGGCTCATTTGACCCGTTCATCGGAACGGCGGAGGTCGAACAGCTCAGCGGGCTGGAGTTGTGCGTCCAGGAGACGGAGCTGCCGTGGCTGAGCACCGCACCGGCCAGCTTCACCCTGGAGCCGGGCGAGTCCCGCAAGGTGCAGCTGACCCTCACGGCCACCGCTGAGGCCGGGGTTGAGCAGCCCGGTCGCTACAGCGGCGAGCTGGCCTTCGCGGCCGACGTGCCGTACCCGACCGCGCCGGTGAAGGTGGAGATGAACGTGTCTCCGCCGAAGAGCTGGGGCAAGCTCCAGGGCACGGTCACCGGGGTTACCTGCGGCGGGGAGACGGTCGGCGTACCGGCCACCGTCCGGGTGAACGCGACCGGCAGCGGCGCCGGCTACACCCTGATGGCGGACAACTCCGGCACGTACACGGTCTGGCTGCCCAAGGGCCGCTACGACGTGATCGTCGCCAAGGACGGTTGGGTTCCGGAGTTCGACCGCACCAAGGTTGAGGCAGGGTTCGTCGCAACCCTCGACTTCAGCCTGGAACCGTCGTCGGACTGCACGAAAGCAAGCGGCATCTGAGTAAGTCGGTGGCCGGCGACCCGAGTGGGTCGCCGGCCACCACCGTTCCCACCGGCCGAGGAGAGCAGTGGCCGGGCGACCCGACGGTCGTCGCCTGGGAGCGGTCAATGGCAGTAGGGGATGGCGTCCGTGCGTCAGTCCTCCCCCACGGACATGAAGCCCGGCAGGGTCGTGCCCAGGCCACGCTCCTCGGCTTTCCGCCGGACCATCGCCGCCACGGCCAGATCCAGGCAGCCCAGGCCGAACGGAGAGAAGACCGTCAGCGAGCTGTCGTCGCGGAGGTAGCGATCGCCGGCCACGAGGAGCTCGCCGAGTGAGGCAGCGATGAAGTCACGCCCGCCGGACTGCTGCTCGGCGAGGTGCAGCGAGGTGGCGGCGCGGCACACGTGGTCCGCGTCGTCCACGATGTTGACACTGGTCTGGATCGTCTCGGCGCTGAGGTCACGCAGCGACAGGTGCAGGACCAACGCGCCGGGGCGCAAGTGTTCCCCAGCGAGGTGTGGCACGCTCGCGGTGGTCGCCAATGTGACGAGCGGGTGCGCGGCGAGAGCCTCCTCGACCCGCGCGGCGACCTCCACCTTGAGTCTCGGCCACCTCGCGTTCACCCGGGCGGCGAAGGACTCCGCCCGCGATCGGTCGAGATCGTACAGGGTGATCTGGTCCAGTTCCGGCTTCACGAGCTGCAGGTACCGCAGCACCTCGAAGCCGATCGGGCCGCACCCGATCTGCGACACACCCGACTCGGGATCCGAGGAGCCCAGGGTGACCGCCGCGAGCGCGGCGCTCGCGGCGGTGCGCTGTGCGGAAATGGCGGCGGCCTCCATGAACACCTCGGGAAACCCGGTCCGCGTGCAGTTCAGGATCATGGATGCCGAAGCTCGGTCCTGACCCAGCCCGAGGTTACCCGGAAAGGACGCGACCCATTTGACGCCGGCCACCGGGGTCCGGGTTCCCAGGTAGGCCGGGAGCGCGATAATGCGGTTCTGCAGATCGGCCGGGAAACGTAGGAACACCGAGTGCGGCACCGCCGTACGCCCCAGAGCGTGCAGCTCGTACGCCTCCCGAACCGCTGCCAGCACGTCCGATTCCGCGCCGTCCAGAACCAGGTTCACCTCACTTTTACCCAACATCAGCATGACATCGCCTCCATCTCGGGTTCCTTCCACAGGTGGGCTACATCACCGAAATGCATGGCGACCCAATCGTCGTCATAAATGGTGTCGAGATACCGCTCACCCCGATCGGGAAAGACCAGCGCGCACGTCGAGCCCGGCGGAATCCGATCGCGCATGACGTCCAGGGCCGACACCACCGCCCCGGACGAACCACCGGCCAGGATCGCCTCCCGGGCGGCCAGGCGGCGACACCCGACGATGGCGTCGAGGTCGTGAACGCGGATCACCATGTCGGCGAGGCCGTCGGCGTACAGGCTCGGGCGGACCGACGCGCCATGACCTGGAATCAGCCGACCCCCGACGGGAGCCCCGAAGATCGCGCTACCCAGTGCGTCGACCGCGACGACCTGAGCCGGCAGTTGATGACGGCGCAGGTACTCCGCGCAGCCCCGCAGGGTGCCGCAGGAGCTGGTGGCACAGAACACAAAGTCCAGCGTCGGGAGTGCGTCCAGGATCTCCCGCACGGTGCTGTGGTGTGCCCGCGGGTTGAGTGGGTTGGCGTACTGGTTGGGGCAGTAGGCATGCCTGATGCTCTCGACCAGCTCACGAACCCGACGAATCCGCACTGGGAGGTACTCACCAGAAACTGGGTCGACGTCGGTCACTACTTCAACCTCAGCGCCGTACGCGCGCATGATTGCTATGTTCTGGCGGTTGGTCCTGGGGTCCACCACACAGATGAAACGAATTCCGTGATAGGCGCAGATCTGGGCAAGACCAATGCCGAGGTTGCCGGAGCTGGATTCGATGACAGTAGATTTTCCGGGCACAAGTTGGCCCTCCCGGATCCGTTCCTGGAGCATCTCCAGGGCGGAGCGATCCTTTATGCTGCCACCGGGGTTGTGTGACTCGAGTTTCGCGAAGATCCGGACCGAACTGTTGGGGTCTAGTTTGGTCAACTCGACGATCGGTGTCGCACCGATCGTCGATAGCACTCCGGACACGGAGCTTCCTCCTTGGTCGACGGGACCGATCAACGAACGGCGGGTTCGGCGTCGGGGACGGTGGTGGTCTCGACAGGTACGACCGGCCTGCGGAGCGCGGGGACGAACGTCGCGACAAGGGCCAGCAGGACCATCCAGCCGGCGAGCACCAGTGCGGCGGCGCGGGCGTCGAACCACTCCAGCAGCAGGCCGCCGATCAGGGCGCCGATCGGCAACGCGCCGCTGGCGAGCAGGCCCATCGCGCCAAGGACCCGGCCCCGCAGTCGATCCGGGGTGATTCGAAGTTGGTGGGTGGCGACGGCGACGTTCCACAGCGGGCCGACGAACCACATTCCGGCATACGCGGCGGTGAGCAGGTACAGGTTGTCGGCGACAACAATCGCGCCCATCAGCAGGGCCCAGATCCAGTTCGCACCAACCACCAGGGCCGGCAGTGGCACCCACCGTTGACACCAGCCGGCAACGAGGGAGCCGAGCACCCCGCCGGCCCCGGCGACCCCGAGCAACACCCCGACTGCCGCCGGCGACGCCCCGACATCGGTTGCCATCACTACGACAACAAGAAACAGCGCACGGAACAGGAGGTTGCTGCCGGCGACGAGTAGTGCGGCCGTACGCAGGAATGGCTGGCACCACAACCAGCGCATTCCTTCGCCGACCTCGGCGAGCAGCCCGGTGGTCCGGGCACGCGCTGGTTGTCGACTCTGGAAGTCCGCACGGATGAACAGCAACGTGACCAGCGAGATCACGTGAGTGACGGCGTGCAGCAGAAACGGCATGACGCGGCTCAGCCCGAACAGGATACCGCCGAGGGTGGTGCCGAGCATGGTCGCCGCCCGGGAACGCGCCTCGTTTCGGGACAGCGCGGCCGACAGATGGTCCGGATGCACGATGTTGGGCACGGCGGCGTGTGCCGCCAGGTTGAAGAACACCGACATCGTGCCCTCGACGAAGCCCACCACCACCACGTGCGCCACCGTCAACTCGTCGAGAGCCAACGCGAGGACCACGCTCGCGGCCCCGACCGCTCGAACCACGTCACACCAGATCATCAGCCGACGTCGGTCCCACCGGTCGATCAACGCCCCGGCCGGTAGTTGGAACAGCAGTGCCGGAAGTAGCGAAAAGAAGCCAACGACACCAGCTGCGGCTTTCGATCCGGTAGCCGCCAGAATCAACAATGGATAGGCGACCGTAGATACGGTTAGGCCGACCAGGGATACTGCGGTCCCACTCCAGAGCAACAAAAAGCCACGGTTGTGACGCAACTTGGGAACCGGCGCACCAGGCCGGGGTTGCACGGTCGTGGTCATCGGTCCGCTCCATCGATGCGATCGTCTGGGCCCACAGGTCGGGCCGACACCCGGCCAGTGGCAACGTCACGCCGGGGACCCATCGAGAGCGTGCCGCGCCTTCCCGTGCCCGATGCAGAGAAGAACGCGCACAGATGCCGGCAGCAGGCATGCGAACGGAGCTGCCAGTTGTTCTCTGCAGCCGGACTGCCCCACCAGGAACCCTGAATAGCATGAAGACGAGCCCTCTTCCTCAGCCTCCGCGGACTCCCTCGGACGCTGAGCCGGCGCTCCCGTTTGTCGTGACGGCACCGGACCCGGAGACAACGGCCACGTCGTTTCTCGCGACGTCCCGCGACCAGGTACGCCAACGGTTGCGTGAGCACGGCGCGGTGCTGCTGCGTGGCTTCGATGTCGACGGTGTCGACGGCTTCGACCAGATCGTGCGCTCGGTGTCCGGCACCCCACTCAGCTACGCCGAACGATCCTCGCCCCGTAGCACGATCAAGGGCCGGGTCTACACCTCAACCGACTATCCCCCGGGCGAGGAGATCTTCCTGCACAACGAGAACTCCTACCAGGCGACCTGGCCCATGACACTCTTCTTCTACTGCATCACCCCACCAGAGACCCTCGGGGCCACCCCGCTGGCCGACACCCGGCAGGTCCTCCGGTCGATCGACCCGGCTGTACGCGACGAGTTCGCCCGCCGTGGCTGGACCGTGGTGCGCAACTTCTCCGACGGTCTGGGCGTGCCGTGGCAGCAGGCGTTCAATACCGACAAACCCGCCGAGGTCGAGGCCTACTGCGCCGGCAACGGCGTCGAGGTGGAGTGGGTCGGCCGCAACGGCCTTCGCACCACCGGGCGACGTCAGGCCGTTCACCGGCATCCGGTCACCGGCGCGGAGGTGTGGTTCAACCACCTCACCTTCTTTCACGTGACGACCCTGGCCGAGGAGATGTGCGCCGGCCTTCGGGAGATGTTCGACGAGGTGGACCTACCGACGAACACCTACTACGGCGATGGCGAGCGCGTGCCCGACGAGGTGGTCGCGCACCTGCGGGACTGCTACCGCGCAGCCCAGCGCCGCTTCGACTGGCAGCGCGACGACGTCCTGCTCGTCGACAACATGCTCGCCGCACACGGCCGCGAGCCGTTCACCGGACCACGCAAGATCGCAGTCGCGATGGCCGAACCGTTCCGCACCGCATAGACCAGAGCCCAGCACAGGGAGGCAGATCGATGGCAACCGGTGATGGCGGCATCTCGCTGTCGTTCACACAGGAGCAGCTGTGGTTCCTCGACCAGCTGCGATCCGGAGCTGCCACGGAGTACCTACTGCACGAGGCGTTTCAGGTACGGGGCCCCGTGGACGTCGACGCGCTCGCGACCGCGTTCACCCGGGTGTCCGAACGCCACGAGGTGCTGCGCACCCGGTACGAGACCGTGGACGACACCGCGCTTCAGGTGGTTGACGATCCGGCCGCCGTGCCGGTGGAGGTCATCGACCTGACCGGAGTGGCTGACGCCGACACCGAGCTACAGCGGATCCGGCTGGACCAGCGGACTCCGATCGACCTCCGCACCCAGCCGCCGTGGCGGGTGACGCTGGTCCGGCTCGACCGGTCCGACTCGGTGCTGCTGATCACGGTGCACCACATCGCCTTCGACGGCTGGTCCTGGGGCGTGCTGGCCCGCGAGCTCGGCGAGCTGTACGGGGAGCTCACCGGCGGTACCGCCGCGGGACTGGCCGAGCTGCCCGTTCAGTACGGCGACTACGCCGACTGGCAGCGCGAGTGGTGGGCCTCCGCCGAGGAGGTGCGAAGTAAACAGCTCGGCTACTGGCGGAACACGCTCGCCGGGCTGGCACCGCTGGACCTGCCGACCGATCGTCCCCGCCCCTCGCACTGGAACTCCGCCGGGGACAACTTCGACTTCACTGTTCCGGTTGCCGTCGCCAACGAGGTCACCCTGCTCGCGCGGACGGCCGGTGCCACCCCGTTCATGGTGTATCTGTCGGCGTTTCAGCTGCTCCTCGGACGCTACGCCGGTCAGCGCGACGTCGCCGTCGGGGTGTCGCTGGCAGGGCGCAACGACGTCCAGTTGGAGCCGCTCATCGGCGCGTTCGTCAACACCATCGTCCTACGGACGAATCTCGCCGGAGCACCGTCATTCGCGGAATTGCTGGCCCGCGTCCGGGAAACCACGCTGGATGCGTACGGCCACCAGGACGTCCCCTTCGACCGGGTGGTACACGATCTTGCCCCCGACCGGGACCCGTCGCGCAACCCGGTGTTCCAGGTGGGCTTCGCGATGCACAACGCCGAACGAATCCGGCTCAGCCTGCCCGGCCTGGAGGTGACGAAGCTGCCGGCCGCCTGGACCAACTCCGCATTCGACCTGTCACTCCACCTCTCCGAGCGGCCGGACGGGACCGTACACGCGCGCCTGATGTACGTCACCGCCCTGTTCGACCGGGCGCGGATCGAACGGATGGCCGCCAACTATCTGCGGCTGCTGTCCCACGCACTCGCGGAGCCCACCCGCCCGGTGACCCGCCTCAGCCTGGTGGCGGAGCCAGAGCTACACCACCTCCACGAGTGGAACCACACGAACGTACCCACGTCGCGGCTGCTCCTGCCCGAGCTATTCCTGGCGCAGGCCCGGCGTACTCCGGAGGCCGTCGCCGTAACCGGCGCGGACGGGGACCTGACCTACGCCGAACTAGCCGCCCGGGTCACCGCGCTGACCAGCTATCTGTTGTCCCGCGGGGTGACCACAGAAAGACCCGTCGGAGTTTCGCTGCATCCCGGCGCCGACCTGGTGACGACCCTACTGGCCGTGCTCGCCGCCGGCGGCGTGTACGTGCCGCTGCCACCCGAGCACCCCGCCGAGCGACTGGCGATGATGGTCGCCGACGCCGGCGTGGAACTCATCGTCACCAACTCCGCGCTACGGGACCAGTTGCCCACGGTGCAGCTCATCGCCCTCGATTCCGACCAGGCCCTGATCGCCTCGGCACCGACCGCCGTACCGCCGGTCATCCACCCCGGCAACGCCGCGTACGTGATGTACACCTCCGGGTCCACCGGGCGGCCCAAGGGGGTCACCATCACCCACGGCGGCATCCGCAACCGGGTGCTGTGGTCGGTTCACCGGTACGGGATGACCCCGGAAGACCGGGTACTGCAGAAGACCACGATCGGCTTCGACGCCTCCGTGTGGGAGTTCCTGTCACCGCTGGTATCCGGTGGGGCCGTGGTGACGCCACCAGCCGGCGTACACCGGGATCCCGCCGCGATGGTCGAGGCGGTCACCACCCACGGTGTGACAGTGTTGCAGCTCGTGCCGTCGGTGCTGCGTCTCCTGGTGGAGGTGCCCCACCTGGCAGACTGTTCCTCGCTGCGGCTGCTCTGCTCGGCAGGCGAACCCCTACCCATCGCCCTGTGCGAACGGCTACTCGACACCCTCGACGTCGAGATAATGAACACGTACGGCCCGACCGAGTGCGCGATCGACTCGACCGCGGCCTGGTTCCGCCGCGGCGAGCAGGGTGAGACCGTACCGATCGGCACCCCGCTGCAGAACATGCGCGCGTACGTCGTGGATGCCGCGGACGAGCTCGTGCCACTCGGGGTTCCGGGTGAGCTGTGTGTGTCGGGCGTCGGGCTGGCCCGCGGCTACGTGGGGCGTGGCGACCTGACCGCGGAACGGTTCCGTCCCAATCCGTACTCGCGGGTGCCCGGGGACCGCTGGTATCGCACCGGCGACCTGGTCCGTTGGCGCGACGACGGGGTCCTGGAGTTCGTCGGGCGGGTGGACGAGCAGGTCAAGATTCGGGGGGTACGGGTCGAACCAGCCGAGGTGGAGGCGGCCGTGCGCACCCACCCCGACGTGGGCGAGGCCGTGGTGACCGCGCGCCGTGGCGAGTTGGGCGACCTCGAACTGGTCGCCTACACCGTGCCGGCGAACGGCACCCCGGTTTCCCTGGAGGCGCTGGCCGCGCACCTCGCCGAGGTGTTGCCGGCTCCGATGATTCCCTCGAACCACGTCGGCCTCGACGTGTTGCCGTTGACCTCGAACGGCAAGGTCGACCGCGCGGCGCTACCGGAGCCCGGGACGCTACCCGCGTCCCCGACGGACGAACACGTCAGCCCCAGGACGCCCACCGAACGGGCGGTCGCGGCGTTGATGGAGGAAGTACTCGGCATCGAGCGGGTCGGGGCGGAGGACGACTTCTTCACCTACGGGCACTCGTTGCTCGCGATTCGGTTCGTGCTCAGGCTACGCCGCACCTTCGACATCGAACTGACCGTTGGCGATCTGTTCGCCGCACGCACCGTCGCCGCGGTCGCCGCACGCATCGACGTCGCCGCCGCCGACGGTCCGGTGATCCCACCGGTGCCCCGGGACGGGGTACTCCCCCTGTCCTTCGCGCAGCAGCGCATGTGGTTCCTCGACCAGCTCGAACCCGGCAGCGTCGAGTACCTCGTCCCGCTGGCGCTGCGGCTGCGGGGGCCGCTGGACACCGAGGCGCTCCGCCGTGCCATGGACGCCGTCGCCGCCCGGCACGAGATGCTGCGCACTCGTTACGTCAGTGCGGGTGACAGTCCGGTACAGGTGATCGATCCGCCCGGCCCGGTACGGTTCGAGGTGGTTGACCTGACCGGTGCATCCGACGCGGCGGTGCAGGCGCTCGTTGACCGTTCCTGCTCCCAGCCGTTCGACCTCTCCCAGGAGCGTCCGCTCCGGGTCACCGTGGTGCGCCGGGGGGCCGAGGACCACCTGGTCGCTGTCAGCCTGCACCACGTGGCCTTCGACGCCTGGTCGATGGACCTGTTCATGCGGGATCTACGGACCGCCTACGCGGCTGTCCGTGGTGGCGCTGACTCACCACTGGCACCCCCGACGGTGCAGTACGCCGACTTCGCCGCCTGGCAACGGAGCCGCGAGGCGGAGCTGGGTGACCAGCTCGACTACTGGCGGGAGCGGCTCACCGGCCTCGATCCGGTGGAGCTGACCACTGACCGGCCTCGGCCGGCGGTGCGCGACCCCCGTGGCGGCACCGTCTCCGTCGATGTGCCCGATGAGCTGGCGGCAGGCCTGCACGAGCTGGCCGGTCGGCACGGGGCCACCCTTTTCATGACGCTGCTTGCCGGATTCCAGGTCCTGCTGGCCCGCTACACCGGGCGAACCGACCTGGCCGTCGGAACGCCGGTCGCGGGCCGGACCCGGCCGGAGACCGAAGAACTTCTCGGTTTCTTCGTGAACACGCTCGTCCTGCGGCATGACCTGAGTGGCAACCCCACCTTCGTCGAACTGCTCGACCAGGTACGCCGCAGTTCCCTGGACGGGTTCGCCAACCAGGACGTGCCGTTCGAACACCTCGTGGACGCGCTCGCCGCCAACCGGGACCTGTCGCGCAACCCGCTGTTCCAGATCATGTTTGAGCTGGCCCACCTGGACCAGTTCCCGACCACCCTCGGTGAGGCCGCTATCGAGCCGGTGCACGCGGGGGTGCCGGTTGCCAAGTTCGACCTCACCCTGACGGTCAAGCAGCGTTCCAGGGGGCGGCTGCGCTGCACGTTCGAATACGCGACCGGCCTGTTCGACCGGTCGACGGTCGAGCGGCTCGCCGGCCACTACCTGAACCTGCTGACCGCGATCGTCGGTTCCCCCACGGCCCGGCTGAACGCGCTCCCCGTCCTGTCCGACGGCGAGCGCGACGTGCTGGTGCGGGAGTGGCCTGACCCGGCGTCCACCCGGCTGCCGCTGCTCGACCCGGTGGACGAGCGCCACCGGACGGTGCCCGAGCTGTTCGAGCGACAGGTCGAGCGGACGCCGGATGCCGTGGCCATGGTCTTCGGCGAGCAGGAGGTGACCTACCGCGAGCTCAACGAGCGCGCCAACCAGCTCGCCCACCACCTGCGGTCGCTGGGTGTCGGTCCAGAGGTCGTCGTCGCATCGTGCCTGGAACGCGGCCCCGACGCGGTGGTCGTACTGCTGGCCGCCCTCAAGTCGGGTGGGGTGTACGTCCCGTTCGACCCGGACCATCCCACCGAGCGACTGGACTTCATGCTCACCGACGCGGCGGCGCACCTGGTGGTGACCACCCGGGCCGGTGCCCAGCGGCTCGCGGGCCATCGGGTCGTGACCGTTGACGACGACCAGCTCGCGACCGCCCCGGCGACCGACCTGGAGAGCCCACCGAGGCCACACAACCTGGCCTATGTCATCTACACGTCGGGGTCCACGGGCCGCCCCAAGGGCGTGATGATCGAGCATCGTTCCTACGTCCACCACTGCCGAGTGATCAGCGACGCGTACGGCATCGGGCCGGACGATCGGGTGGTGCTGCTGTCCGCGCTGACGTTCGACGTGGCAATGGACCAGATCGCGGCGACTCTGCTCGCCGGCGCGACCGTGGTGGTCAGTGATCCGGTGTTCTGGACGCCGAGCGAACTGCCGGCCCGGCTCGCCGAGCACGGCGTAACAATCATGGAGATCACCCCCGCCTACTACCGGGAGCTACTTGAGGCCGATGTCGACAGGTTGACGGCGCTGCGGCTGATGAACGTCGGCAGTGACGTGGTGACGGTCGCCGACGCCCGCCGCTGGGCCGCGACCGGACTACCCGCCCGGTTCCTGTGCAACTACGGTCCGACGGAGGCGACCGTCACCTGCGTCCTACACCCGGTCACCGGGCTGGACGCCGACGAACGGGACGAGGCAGCGATGCCGATCGGGCGGCCGGTGGCCGGCACCCGCGGCTACGTGCTGGACGCCGGGCTGATGCCGGCACCCGTGGGGGTCCCCGGTGAGTTGTGCCTGGGCGGGATACGCCTGGCGCGCGGCTACCTCAACCGGCCGGAGCTGACCGCTGACCGCTTCGTCCCCGATCCGCACTCCGATGATCCCGGCGCGCGGCTGTACCGCACCGGCGACCTGGTGCGCTGGCGGCCGGACGGCACGATCGAGTTCATCGGCAGGATCGACCAACAGGTCAAGGTTCGGGGGTTCCGCATCGAACTGGGTGAGATCGAGGCAGCCCTGGCCGAGCACCCGGCAGTGCACGCGAGTGTCGTCACCGTCCGCGAGATCGGGCCGGGTGAGAAACAGCTCGTGGGATATGTGGTCCCCCGTGACCGCTCCCGGCCGGACATCGCGGAACTCCGGGCCCACCTGCGCGACCGGGTACCGGAGTACATGGTGCCGGCCCGCTGGGTCACGCTCGACGCGCTGCCGCTGACGCCGAGCAAGAAGGTCGACCGCAAGGCGCTACCCGCACCGTCGGCCCCCGACGGGGAGCGCACGTTGACCCCGCCGCGTGACGAGACGGAGGCAGCGCTCGCCGGGATCTGGGCAGAGGTGCTCGACGTGGAACAGGTCGGGGTCCATGACAACTTCTTCGAACTCGGCGGGCACTCGCTGCTGGCCACCCGGGTGCTGGCCCGGATTCGTACGGCGTTCGCCGTCGACCTGCCGCTGCGACGGCTGTTCGAGGCCATGACCGTCGCCGAACTCGCGATCGAGGTTGGCGTGGCGGTGGAGGCCGACGTCGCCCTGCTCACCGACACCGAGATCGAAGCCCTGCTCGCCGAAGAAGAAGGTGCACGATGACCAGGACAATCGACCGGGCGGCGCTGCGGACCGCGCTGCTGCGCAAGCGCCTGAGCGGACAGGCCGGCGCCTCCCCCGAAGGCGCCCTCACCCGGGTGTCCCGCGACGGTCACCTGCCACTCTCCTCTGCTCAGCGGCGACTCTGGATCCTCGACCGGCTACGACCGGGCAGCGCCGAGTACCTGATGACCACCGCTCTGCGCCTCCGCGGCCAGCTGTGCCGACCCGCGCTGCAGACGGCGTTGGACGGCTTGGTTGCCCGCCACGAGGTGCTGCGGACCCGTTACGTCGACGTCAACGGCGAACCGGCGCAGGTGATCGACGATCCGACCCCGGTCACGCTGCACCGCAGAGACGGCCTCGACGCACTCGACGCGGTGCTGTCCACCGAACTGCCCACCATCGACCTCGCCGCCGGTCCGGTCTTCCGGCCAACGTTGGTGTGCCTCGGCGAGGACGACCACGCGCTGGTGCTGACCCTGCACCACATCGCCGGTGACGCCTGGTCGGAAGAGGTGATGGTGCGCGAGCTGGGAGAGCGGTACGTGGCCGCGTCTGCCGGCCGGGAACCGGAGCTCGCCGAACTGCCCGTCCAGTACGTGGACTTCGCCGGGTGGCAGCGGGACCGCTCCTCCGGGCAGGCGCTGGCCGGTGATCTGGCGTACTGGCGGGAGCGGCTCGCCGGGCTGAACCCCCTGGAGCTGCCGACCGACCGGCCCCGCCCACCGGTACGGGACGGGGCGGGCGCGCTGGTGCAGGTCGACGTGTCGGCCCCGATCGCCACCCGGTTCGGGCGGCTCGCCCGCGACCACGGGGTCACCCCCTTCACGGCGTTCCTGGCGGCGTTCAAGGTGCTTCTCACCCGCTACACCGGTCAGACCGACATCACTGTGGGCACCCCGGTGGCCGGCCGGGCACGGCCGGAGACCCAGGACCTGGTGGGCCTGTTCCTCAACACCCTGGCGCTGCGGACCGACCTGTCCGGTTCGCCGTCCTTTCGCGACGTTCTGGATCGGGTTCGGGAAACCGTCCTGGACGGGCAGTCGCACCAGGAGCTGCCCTTTGAACAGATCGTTGATGAGCTTGCCCCGGTCCGGGACCCGTCACGCAGCCCGCTCTTCTCGACGATGTTCTTGATGACCGATCGGGTCACCGAGGCGCACTCCTTCGGGGACCTGGCGGTGACGGCCCTGCCGGTCGGCGAGGTCGCGGCGAAGTTTGACCTGACGTTGTCGGTGATCGAGCGCGCCAACGGCACGCTCGGGGTGGGGGTGAACTACGCGACCGCGCTCTTTGAGCCGGAGACCATGAGCCGGTTGGCGGGGCACTACGCCCACCTGCTCGAGTCGATCGTGTCGGGCCCGGACACACCGGTCCGCCGGCTGGCGTTGCTGTCGGCGGCGGAGCGGAAGCAGGTGGTCACCAGCTGGAACGACACCGCCGTCGACCAGCCCGGCGCCACCCTGCCGGGGCTCATCGCGGACCAGGTGCGGCGCACCCCGCAGCGCGAGGCCGTCCGGTTCGACGGCAGTTCGCTGACGTACGCCGAGTTGGCTGCCCGGTCGAACCAACTCGCCCACCACCTGCGCTCACTCGGCGTCGGTCCGGAGTCGGTCGTCGGCGTCTGCCTGCCCCGGAGTCTGGAGTTGGTCGTCGCGCTGCTGGCCGTGCAGAAGGCCGGCGGGGCCTACCTGCCGCTCGACCCCGATCACCCGGCGGAGCGCCTGCGCTATCTGCGGGAGGACTCCGGCGCCACCGCGATGATCGATACCGACACGTTCGCCGCTCTCGCCGGCTGTCCGACGGTGGACCCGGGGGTAGCGGTCCGCCCCGAACACCCGGCGTACGTGATCTACACCTCCGGATCCACCGGACGCCCCAAGGGAGTCGTGGTGGAACACCGGGGCATCGTCAACCGGCTGCGCTGGATGCAGCACGCCTACGGGCTTGCCGCGACCGACCGCGTGTTGCAGAAGACTCCGGCCAGCTTCGACGTCTCCGTCTGGGAGCTCTTCTGGCCGCTGATCACGGGCGCCACCCTGGTCGTCGCCCGGCCGGACGGGCACCGCGACCCCGCCTACCTGGCCCGTTTGATCGACAGCGAGCGCATCACCACCCTGCATTTCGTTCCCTCGATGCTGCGCGCGTTCCTTACCGAACCCTTCGCCGGGCTGCCGTCGCTACGCCGCGTGATCTGCAGCGGTGAGGCACTCACCTCCGACCTCGTCGCCGCCGTGCACGACCGGATCGGCTGCGAGCTACACAACCTCTACGGGCCCACCGAGGCCTCCGTAGACGTCACCGCAACGCGGTGTCGTCCTGGTGAGCCGGTCACGATCGGCACCCCCATCGCGAACACCCGCGCCTACATCCTGGACCAGGATCTGCAGCCCGTTCCGGTCGGCGTCCCGGGCGAGTTGATGCTGGCCGGTGTTCAGCTCGCCCGCGGCTACCTGCACCGGCCTGCCCTGACCGCCGACCGGTTCGTGCCGGACCCCTTCACCCCGGGAGGAAGGCTGTACCGCACGGGTGACCTCGCCCGGCACCGGCCCGACGGCCAGATCGACTACCTGGGCCGACTCGACCACCAAGTGAAGATCAACGGAATTCGGGTGGAGTTGGGGGAGGTGGAGCACGCCCTGACCGAGAACCCGGCCGTCCGCGCCGCCGCCGTCACCGTCGACGACGGGCAACTCGTCGCCCACCTGGTCAGCGACGCCGACCTGGCGACGCTGCCCGACTTCCTCCGGGCGCAACTACCCGAGGCCATGATCCCCACACACTGGCTCACGTACCCGGCGCTACCGCTGACCACCAGCGGAAAAGTCGACCGCAACGCCCTGTCGGCTCCCGACCGCAGCCGGACCACGACTGGCGGGTACGTCGCGCCACGTACCCCGCTCGAACACATGATCGCCGGCGCGATCGCCGATGCGCTGAACATCGACAGCGTCGGTATCGAGGACCGGTTCTTCGCCATCGGCGGGGACTCCATGCGGGCGATCCGGGTGGTCGGAGCCCTCCGTGCGGCCGGCGTCGAGCTGGCCGTGCATGACCTGTTCACCCACCAGACCGTCGCCGGACTCGCCGGACTCGCCGGAGCGGCAAGTCCGGAGGACACCCTCGTCGAACGGTTCGCCCAACTGTCCGAGGCCGACCGACAGCTACTGCCGGACGGCCTGGTTGACGCCTATCCGCTCGCCGAGACCCAGGCCGGCATGGTCTACGAGATGTTGGCCGCCCCCGACCGCACCGTCTACCTCAACGTCTCCTGCTACCGGGTACACGACGAACTGCCGTTCGACCTGAACACCCTGCGCGCCGCGACCGAGATCCTGGTGGGCCGGCACGAGATTCTGCGCACCTCATTCGACCTCTCCACCTACTCCGAGACGATGCAACTGGTGCACGCCACGGCCGAGTTGCCCGTGGCCCACACCAACCTCACCGGTCTCGCCTCGCACGCTCAGCGCGCCGCGGTCGACGAGTGGCTCGTGGCCGAACGGGGGCGTCCGTTCGACATCGCCCAGCCGCCGTTGCTGCGCTACCACGTACACGAGATCAGTGCGGACGAGTGGTGGCTCACCCACACCGAGTGCCACGCCATCCTCGACGGATGGAGCCACACGTCCGTGGTCAACGAACTCGTCTCGATCTACCGGAGGCTCCGTACCGGCCACCAGCCCGACCTCGCGCCTCCACCGGAGGTCCGCTTCGCCGACTTCGTCGCCGCCGAGAAACGTGCTCTGGCGACCAGCGCCGACCACGGGTTCTGGGCCACGGCGATCGGCCGCTACGACAAGCTGGAACTGCCGGACGGTTGGGCCAGCGAACGACGGGACGACAAAGCCACGATCATCGACGTGCCGTGGGCCGACCTCGCGCCCGGCCTGCGTCGACTCGCCGCGTCCGCCGGGGCGTCGATGAAAAGCGTGCTGCATGCCGCCCACCTGAAAGCGATCAGCATCGTCACCGGCAGGCGTCAGTTCTTCGGGGGCCTGGTCTGCAACGGTCGTCCGGAGGTGCTGCGCGGCGACGAGGTTTTCGGCATGTACCTGAACACGGTGCCCTTCGCCGCCGACGTGACCGCCGCGACCTGGCGCGACCTTGTCGCCGACGTGTTCGCCGGCGAGGCGGAACTGTGGCCGCACCGCCGCTACCCGATGCCCGCCATGCGCCGGGAGTGGAGTCCCGGCAGTCCGCTGATCGACGTCGCCTTCGGATACCTCGATTTCCACGTCCTGGACTGGGAGGCCGACACGGTCGGCATGATCGATGACTTCAGCCCGAGCGAGCTGCCGCTGGAGGTGTGGACCTTTCCCGGCCTGCTGCGCCTGGGCGGGCGGCCGAGCCGGATCGGTCGCGAGAACCTGGAACTACTCGGCAGAACCTACCGGCGGGTGCTCGAGGCGATGTCCCTCGATCCCGATGCCAGCACCGACGTCACGCTCGCCCCCGTCGACCACGACCACGCCCTGCACCTCGGCGGGGACAGCACCCGCGACTACCCCACCGGGGAGTTGGTGCACCAGCTCGTCGAGCACCAGGCAACCGCCACTCCCGACGCGGTCGCGGTGCGCCAGGCCGACCACACGCTCACCTACGCCGAGCTGGACGCCACCGCCAACCGGCTCGCACACCGCCTGCGGGCACTCGGTGCCGGCCCCGGCACGCTCGTGGGCCTGTTCCTCACGCGCGGCCCGGATCTGGTCGTCGGCATGCTCGCCACGCTCCGGGCGGGAGCGGCGTTCCTACCGCTGGACCCCGCCTACCCCGCCGACCGACTCCGCTACCTGATCACTGACGCCGAGGTCGGGCTGCTGCTCACCGAGCCGGACCTACCGCTTCCGACCGGGGTCACGGCCGCCGTCGAGATCGTCGCTGACCATCCGGACCTGCCCTCCGCCCGGCCGGCGGTGGCGCCCAGCCTGGAAGATCTGGCGTACGTTATCTACACCTCCGGATCGACCGGCCGTCCCAAGGGGGTGGGGGTGCCGCACCGAGGTGCGCTGAACCTCCGGCACGCCCAACGGGAGCACCTCGACGTTCGCCCCGGTGACCGGGTGCTGCAGTTCGCCTCACCGAGCTTTGACGCGTCGGTGTGGGAGCTGTTGATGTCGCTGACCAACGGCGCCGAACTGGTGCTGCCACCCCGTGGTACCGACCCTGGTGACCTACGCCAGCAGGCAGGGCTGGTGACACACATGACGTTGCCGCCGTCGCTGCTGGAACGGCTCTCGCCGGAGGACTTTCCCCACCTCCGGGTACTGGTGTCAGCCGGTGAGGCGTGCCCCGTCGACCAGGCCGCACGGTGGAGTGGGCGGACCCGGTTCATCAACGCCTACGGGCCGACCGAAACGTCGGTGTGCGCGACGCTGACCGAGGTGGCGCCGACGGTGACCGCCCCGCCGTCGATCGGCAGCACGATCGGTGGCGTCTCCGCCTACGTGCTCGACCCCGATCTGCGTCCACTGGCGGTGGGCGTCCGCGGCGAGCTGTACGTCGGCGGAGCCGGACTTGCCCGGGGCTACCTGGGGCGTCCCGGGCTGACCGCCGAACGGTTCGTGCCGAACCCGTACGGACCCGTCGGCGCACGCATGTACCGGACCGGGGACGTGGTGTCCCGTAACCATGACGGCACGATCCAGTACCACGGCCGAACCGACCACCAGGTGAAGGTACGCGGCCACCGGATCGAGCTGGGCGAGATCGAAGCGGCATTGAGCGGGCACCCGGCGGTCGCGTCGGCGGTCGCCGCCGTACACCGCTCCGGCACCACCGACGCCGCCCTGGTCGCCTACACCCGTGCCGTTGACGTACCGCCGACCCCGGCGGAGCTCCGGGAGTACCTGCGTGCCTGCCTGCCCGGTCACCTCCTGCCCACGCACTGGATCGCGGTCGAGGACTTCGCCCTGACCCCTGCCGGCAAGGTGGATCGGGCAGTACTGCCCGGACCGGACGGCTCCCGGCCCGAGCTGGACTCGGCGTACGTCGCGCCGTCGGACGAGACCGAGCGGGCGCTGGCCGCGGCGTGGCGCGAGGCGTTGGGGGTGGACCGGGTCGGAGTGCACGACGACTTCTTCGAACTGGGCGGCCATTCGCTGGCGATGATGCGGGTGATCGCGACGCTACGGGCCCGCGACGGCATCGAGCTGACGTTCCGGTCGTTCATCACGCACCGTACGATCGCCGCTCTCGCCACGACGGTCACGGACGAGCCGGCTGGCAAGGCGATGATGTGGCTGCGCCGGAGCGGCTCGGCCACCCCGCTGTTCTGCGTGCACCCCGGCGGCGGCAGCGCGCACTGGTACCTACGGCTGGTACCCCACCTGACGCCCGACATCCCGGTCGCGGCTTTCGAGTGGCCGGCGACGCACAACGAGGTTCCGACCGCGGAGCAGATGGCCGAGCGCTACCTGGCCGAGCTGCGGGCCGCCCAGCCGCGGGGTCCGTACCGGTTGTTCAGCTGGTGTGGCGGCAGCAGCATTGCCACCGAGATGGCGCGGCGCTTGACCGAGGCCGGTGAGACGGTCACGTTTATGCTGCTCGACCCCGGCCTCGACGCCCACACTCGGGCCGAGGGCTGGCAGGAGCTGAACTACATTCGGCGGCTGGAGACGCTGGTCGAGCAGATCGTGGCCGACCCCCGGGCCGACACCGCCGAGCGTCGCACCGAGATCCTCGCCCTCCTTGAGCATCTGGTCGACGACGTGGATCCGGCGGTCGGGATCACCCTGCCGGCCCGGGGCGTCGGCGACGTCTGGCCGAGGTCGGTCCGGATCTGGCGCGAGGTGATGGAGCTCGACCTCGCCTACCGTCACACCCCGTACTCGGGACAGCTGCACCTGATCGTGAGCGACGAACTCGAGCGGGGCGAGCACGAGGTGGCGGCCGGTCAGGCGTTCGACGGGTACGTGGCACGGTGGCGCGAGTTGACGGAGGGGGGCGTGACCGTGCACCGGGTACCGGGCGACCACTTCGGCGTGATGAAACCGCCGCACGTCGCGGATCTGGGCGCGCTGCTCGGCCGCCTGACCGACCGGAGGTGAGCCTGATGGAGCGGGCGGTGGTGTGGGAGGTGTACACCTCCCACACGGAATCGACGGTGACGGTCGGCGGGCTGTCGACCTGTTCCGCTGCACTGGCGCGGGTGTTCGCGGCAGTGGCGAGACTGGGTGTCGAACCGACGACGGTCGCCGGTTCCGGGGCCGGGGTGACGTTGGTGGTCCCCCGGCCCCGGGGGCAGGCCGTAGCCGCCTCCCTGGCCGCCGCGGGCACTCCGGTTCAGCTGTCGAACGCGGTGGCGCGGGTCGGCGTTCGGGGCATCGGTCTGCGCGCGGATTCCGCGGTCGCGGCGACGTTCTGCCAAGCGGTGGTCGCGGCTGGCGTAACGCTGGCCGCCGTCTCCGTCGAGTCGACCGACATCAGCGTCATGTGCCCGGAGCACCGGGCGGAGGCCGCGGCCGGGGCGCTGGCGAAGACCTTCGGCACCGTCACCCACGACATCGGGCGGGACCTCGACCCCCGGCGTGGACCGACGCTGGTCGTCGCGGGTGGCGGCCCGCTCTGACCGTCGGCCGGTCCACCGCTGACCTGTTTCACGGACGGAAGACTCAGCCGTGCGGGTGGAAAACTCCGCGGACGCGGCGGTGGGCTCAGGAGTTGTCCACCGCCACGAACCTCAGCTCGGCCGTGTAGCGCTCGCCCTGGTCGTCCAGCAACCAGGTTTGCTCTGGTGTCGGCAGCATCTCCGTGATCACCAGCCGTGCCTCCGGGTCGCCCTGGCGGTGCAGCCGTCGTGCTGACTTGGCCAGGATGTTCACGTACACGGGAGAGTCGAAGTCGACGAAGAACGGCCGCGGTTCCGTCGGCGACACGACGAAGACGAAGCGGGGAAGCTCGGCCTGCTCGCGCCACCGTCGGGCCCGTACGAACCGTCTCGCCTCGCTCTTCTCCTCGATGAACGGCAGCGCCGCCGTCGGGAAGCGCCAGGACTCCCGTGCCACCACCATCCGGTCCATCGTCACCCGGGGAGTGTGGTCGGCCTCTGGTATCAGGCGGAACATATCCATCACCAGCGTCGTCAGCACGTGGGAGAAGACGTCCACAATGCCGAACTCGGCGCCGTCGGGCAGGACCGCCACCAGGCGGTTGCCCTGCGCACGCACCGTGACGTCCGCGCTCCGTACCGTCCGGGGCCGCGCCGGATCCGCGGTCTGGTCGACCAACGCCACGTAGTAGTCCTCCGGCCGCACCAGCGTGTGTCGAATCCGCGCCGACAACCTCGCTCGGTGTTCCTTGGGCAACAACGGCAGCAGCCTCGGTTCCGGGTGGTCCCGCGCGGTCTGCGCCAGCAGCGACTCCGGCTCCGGATGCTGGTTGACAAACAGCGAGGCGCCCAGCGTGTTGGTCGCCACGTGTAGCTCGCCCAGGACTAGTTCTCCCCCGGGAGACACCAACACGTCGGGGCTGAGATACCGGGCAGCCGTCCAGCCTCCGTCCGCCGCGGCGAAGGCCTCTCGTACCGCTCCCGCGATCTCCGCGGCGTCGACCTGGACCCGGGAACCGGTCAGCGGCGGCAGCACCGACCGCCACCGACGCCGGAACTCCTCCTGGACCTGGACGGCGATTCCCGCGGCCTCACCATGCAGTACCGGCATACACGCGAACCAGAATGTCGCCAGATCCGTCGGGCCGTCGAACACCTCCCGCACCCGCGCCATCACCCGCTCGGCGACGGTCGACGTGAGCCACCGACCCGCGGTCAGTAGGAGATTGAGCGGCGCCAACGCGTCGAGCAGGTCAGCGCCGAGCCGCACCCGCGCGGATCGCCGGGCGTCGGAGTAGACCAGCGTCCGGCACGGCGCGGTTTTGGCGTTCTTCTCCCGGACGGCGGTCTCGTCGGTCAACGTCACGAACTGGGACTCCAGGTCGGTCAGGGCCGCCTTCAGCTCCTCGGGTCCGGCCGCGGCCGCTACCCGGGAACGCCCGTGTACGAGTACCTCCAACAGCTCCGCCGCCCGACCACCGGGTGCGCCGACCGACTCCAGCCAGTGCCGCATCCACTTCTCGGGACGCGCGTCCGCCGGGACGTCCAGTCGCCACAGAACGATGCGACGGCGTACCAGTTCCTCCAGTTGCTCGGCCGGGCCGACCTCACGGGCCGGTCGAACCCCGTCGCAGCGGGACAGCAGTTCGATCAGCTCCGGCGGCAGCACCTGCGGCGGACGCCCGGGCACGAGCACCGAGTTGTGGTTGACCCGTACGAACGGCACCAGCCGGGGGGCGATCCACGGCCGCAGCTCGGGGTCCGCGTTGACCAGTCGGGCCACCGCGTCAACCGCCCAGCTGGCGAAGTACACCTCGGACGACTCGACGAGTCCCACGCCCGAGGTCACGGCGATCCCCGAGGTGGATTTGTCCCAGTGTCCCCAGCCCACCGGGCCGAAGAAGCCGATGGTGTCGTTCTTGACGCAGAACCGCTGCCAGTAGTGGGCGACGAGTTCCTCGCGCTGCCGCGGCATGCTGGTCCGGCCCGCCGCGCTCGGCGTCCAGGCCAGGAACGGTGCGATGCCCGAGCGGAGCAGGGGCCGATTCTGCCAGGCCACCGCGGTTTGGAACGCCGGCAGCGCCGCGACTCGCTGCAGCTCGGACGCGGTGGCCACCGCCGCGTCCGCGTAGAGCTCCTCGAAGGCCGTCCAGGCCGCGCCGGACAACGCCTCGTCCGCACTGAACGTGTCGGCGGCCTCCCCCAACCCGGCCGGTGCGAGGCGTAACACGCCGGAGGCCGGGAAGCCCGGACCACGGAGCGCGAACTGGGACCAGAGCCGCCAGTTCCCGCCGAGGGGTACCGATGTGTCGTCCACAGTCGTCGCTCCTAGAAGTCAGCGGCGACGACCTCGGCGAGGTCGGCCGGCGACGGGTAGGCGAACACGAGCGCGACGGGAACCTCGATGTCCAGCGTCGCCTGGAGTCGCGCGGTGATCTGGAAGGCGGTCAACGAATCACCACCGGCCTCGAAGAAGTCACTGTTCGCGTCAAGCGTCTCGTCATGCAGCGTCTCCCGGTAAATCGATACGATAAGTTCAGCCGCGTCGATGGTCATCGTCATTGTGCTTCCTCTCATCGAATGTCCGCGGCGCCGCGGACAGCACCTCGGATGTGTTGCCGCCCGACACCACCGCCACCGCGTGACCACCACACCCAGCCTGCATCGCTCCGGCCAGCGCGACCGCCCCACTCGGCTCAGCGGCGACTCCGGCCGCCCGCAACGCGCCCAGCGCATGGACGATGGCGTCGTCGGTCACGCCAATCAACTCGTCTACTCGACGGCGAATGATCGGCAGTGGCACGGCCCCCGGCCGCTGGCCACGTAATCCATCGGCGATCGTGGACGACGGCGGCAGCTCGACCGGTCCACCCGCGGCGATGGAGATCGCGTAGCGGCGGGTGTGTACCGGCTCCACGCCGACCACCCGCACCGGGTGGTCGAACGCGTCAACGGCCAGACACACCCCGGCCAGGAGTCCACCTCCGCCGGTCGGGACGAAGATCGTGGTGACGTCGGGGGCGTCCTCGGCCACCTCAAGGCCGACGGTGCCGGCTCCGGCCACCACAAGCTCATGATCAGATGAGGGCAGGTACACCGCGCCGGTCCGGTCCGCGATCGACCGCGCCCGCCGCTCCCGCTCCGCCACGCCGCCCTCGATGTGCACCACCCGGGCACCTCGAGCACGGATCGCCCGCGCCTTGGCCTCGCTGGTGCCGGCGGCCATGACCACGGTCACCGGGACATCGCACGCAGCGCCGATCGTGGCGACGGCGATACCGTGATTGCCCGACGATCCGGTGACCACCGCGGCCGGCCGCAACACCACCATCGCATTCGCCGCACCACGCAGCTTGAACGACCCACCGTGCTGGCGATGCTCGCCCTTGACCAGCAGGTTCGAACCGAGTGCCAGCAACGGGGTATGCCGCACCAGCCCGGAAATCCGCTCCGCCGCCACCCGTACGTCGGCAATCCCCAACCCGGACCGCGTGGCGCTCCCGATGGTGGTCATCACGGTCCCGCTGTCAGTGCGCGGTGATCGACCTTGCCACTGGCCGTGGTCGGCAGGCGTGCGATCCGGGTGAACCTGCGGGGCAGCATGTACGGCGGCAGCGTCGCCGCCAGACCCGCACGGAGCGCCGCGTCGGTCACCTCGGCCAGTTCACCGACGACGTGGGCGACCAGGAACACCCGGCCACGGTCATCGGTGGCCGCCGTTACCGCCGCACCATCGACCGCGGGGTGGTTGAGCAGCGCACCCTCGATCTCGGCCGGATCCACCCGGTAGCCGCGAATTTTGATCTGCCGGTCCACCCGGCCCAGATATTCGAGGACGCCGCCACGGAGACGGGCCAGGTCTCCGGTGCGGTACATGCGGTTGCCGGGACCGTTGAACGGGTCGGGCACGAACCTCTCGGCGGTGAGATCCGGGCGGCCACCGTAGCCCCGGGTGACACCGATCCCACCAACCCACATCTGACCAACGGCACCAGCCGGCACCGGGTTCAGATCATCGTCGAGCACATAGACGGTCACTCCCTCGATCGGCGTGCCGACAAGGTCCATCGTGGTGTCCGGGTCAGGGGGCACCACAAAACGGGTTGAGGTCATCGTGGCCTCGGTCGGGCCGTACTGGTTGACCAACCGGCCACGCAACCGCTCCCGGCCCCCGGCGGTCAGGAACGGCCGTAGGGATTCACCACTCGACACGGTCAGCCGTAGCGACGGCACGTCGTGGCCGAAGCCGAAGGTGAGAAAGGTGGGCGTGGCGCTGAGGATGGTGTCCACTCCGAAGTCCCGTACGGTCGCGATGAACTCGTCGACACGCAGGAGCGCCGAGCGGGCGACCAGCACCAGTTGACTGCCGGCCATGAGCGGAGCGAACGTGTCGCGGATCGAGGCGTCGTAACCGAGCGGGGCGAGCTGCAGGACGACCGTCTCCGTACCGAGGTCGTAGTCGCGTACGACGCACCTCAGATAGTTGTCCAACCCACGGTGCTCCACCAGCACCGCGTTGGGCGTACCGGTGGACCCGGAGGTGTGGCTGACATAGGCCAGCGACCGCGTGGCTATGGGCGGCAGGCGGACCGCCGCACCGGGGTCCGGTTCGTCGGTGTGCACCCGGAGGCCGCCGAACGCCAGGTCGAGCTGCCCGGCCAACGCCGACGTGGTGACCAGGCACCGAGCCTGCCCACTGCGGATCATGGTCGCCAGCCGGGGGCCGGGCAGCTCGACGTCGAGGGTGAGGAAGGCCGCACCAGCTCGCAGGGCGGCAGCCATGGCGATGACGGCCTCCGGTCCACGGTCGACCGCGATCGCGCACACCTGTTCCGGGCCGACCCCCCGGGCGACCAGCACCCGGGCGAGCCGGTCGACACGAGCGACGAGTTCGCCGTAGGTGACGACCGTGTCCGGGGTGACGATCGCGGGTGCGGCGGGGCGGTGTCGGCCCTGGGCCACCAGCTGGTCGAGGAACGTGGTCACCGGCTACCCCCGACCGTGGCGGCCACCGCATCCGTGGCCGACACCGTTTCGGTCGCCGGCGTCGTTTCGGTCGCCGACACCGTCTGGTCGACGGCGACGAACCGGAGCTCAGCGGTGTAGCGGTCGCCGGCGTCGTCGGTGAGCCAGGCCTGCTCGGGGGTGGGTAGCATCTCGGTGACGGTGAACCGGGCCTCGGGATCCTTGCGGCCAAGCCGACGGATGGCCTTGGCGAGGATGTTCACGTACACGGGGCTGTCGAAGTCAACGTAGAACGGCCGTGGCTCGGTCGGCATCACCACAAACACGAACCGGGGCAGCCCCAGCTCCGCCCGCCACCCCCGAGCGTGGACAAATCTACGGGCCTCACTCTTTTCGTGGGCGAACCGCACGTCAGCGGCCGGAACGCGCCAGGACTCGCGGGCGACGACGGTCCGATCGATGGTGATCCGCGGCGCGTGCGGGGAGTCGCCACGCAGTGTGAACCGGTCCATCACCCGGTTGGTCAGCGCGTTGCCGAAAACGTCGAGAACGTCGAACTCCGCACCGTCGGGCAGTACCAGAACCAGGCGACCGGCGTGCTCCTCGACTCGGATGTCCGCAGCCAGGACGTTGCGGGGACGGCTCGGGTCGCCCGTGTGGTCCACCAGTGCCACGACGTAGTCCTCGGGCCGCACCAGGGCCGGCCGGCTCCGGGCCGACCAGCGCGGCGGTTGTTCCTTGGGCAGCATCGGCATCAGGCGCGGACCGGGAAAGTCCCGGCTGGTTTCGGCCAACAGCGAGTCGACGTCCGGGTGCTGCATGACGAACAGGGAGGCGCCGACAGTGTTCATCGCGACGTGGAGCTCGCCCAGCACCAGTTCGAACTCGCCGCGGTCGACCGCCTCCGGGTCCTCGGCGCACACCAGCAGGTCCGGGCTGACATAGCGGGCGATGTTCCAGCCATTTCCGGGCTCGGCGAACAGCTCGTACACCCGACCGGCGATGTCGGCGGAACGAAGCTGCACCCGTCGGGTCCCGGCCGGCGCGTCGACGAGCTCGGCCCACCGTGCACGGAGTTCGGCCTGCACCGCCGCGACGTCGGCCGCGGACTCCGGGTGCGGCACCGGCAGGCAGGCGAACCAGAGCGCACCGAGATCAACACTGCCGTGTTCGTCACGCAGCCGCTCGTAGGCTGCGCGGATTCGGGCACCGACCCGGTCGGCGAACCGGTTGGTCATCCAACGGGCAGCGGTGAGGAAGAGCCCGAGCGGGGTCAGCTCGTCCCGGATCGCGGCGCCGATCGTCGCGGTCGCCGAACGACGGGCATCCCCGTACAGCAGTGATCGGCACGGTGCGACGCGGGCGCCCTTCGCCCTGGTGGCGGCCTGCTCGGTCACCGTGGCGAAATCGGTCTCCAGATCGGCGAGCGCACCAGCCAGCGCGTCGGCGTCCATTCCGGCCGCGTGTACCCGGTCCCGGGCGCGTTCGACGACGGCGAGCTTCGCGAGGGCGCGGGCACGAACCGGGTCGTCGGTGACCCGCTCCACCGCCGAGCGCAGCCATCGCTCCGGGTGGGCGCTGGTCGGCACCTCGAGCCGCCGTACGATCCAGCGGCGCCGGAGCAGCTCGGTCAGTGCCTCCTCGATGGCCGACACCGGCACGGTCAACAGCTCCGCGATCTCGGCGGCAGTGCGCACCCCGTCACACCGGTCCAGAACGTCACCGTGGAAGCGGAGGATCTGCTGAGGGGGGCGGCCTGGCATGGTGACGGTGTGACCGACGCGGCGTACGAACGACAGCCTGCGGGGTGGGACCCACGGCCGTACGGCGGAGTCTGTCTCGATCGCGCGGGCTACGTGGTCGATCGCCCAACTGGAGAAGTAGACCCGTGCAGCGTCGACGAGCCCGGTGCCGGGTTCAACCACGATTCCACGGGTCGAGAGATCCCACCGTCCCCAGCCCACCGGGCCGAAGAAGCCGATGGTGTCGTTCTTGACGCAGAACCGCTGCCAGTAGTGGGCGACGAGTTCCTCGCGCTGCCGCGGCATGCTGGTCCGGCCCGCGGCGCTCGGCGTCCAGGCGAGGAAGGGGGTGATGCCGGAGTCCAGCAACTGCCGGTTCTGCCAGGCCAGGGCCGCCCGGAACATCGGCAGCGCGGCGATCCGCTGTAGCTCCTGCGCGGTCGCTACCATCGCCTCGTCGAAGTCCCGTTCGAACGCCGCCCATTCCGCCCCGGAGGGGACGGTGCCGGCGTCGAACGTGTCGGCGTGCTCAGCCAGGCCGGCGGGGGCCAACGCCAGCACTCCGGCAGCGGGAAATCCCGGCCCCCGTAGCGCGAACTGGCTCCACAGCCGCCACCCCCCGACGGGTAACTCGACGTGCTCGGACATCTCAACCTCCCGCGATCCGCCAGTTCGGCGTGTTCCCGGTGCACCACTCCAGGACGGCGCGCGCACTGTGATACTTGTTCTCGGCCTGGGCGAAGGTGATGCTCGTGGGACCGTCGAGTACCGCGGCGGTGACCTCCTCGCCCCGGTGTGCCGGCAGGTCGTGCATGAAGACCGCGCCCGGGCAGGCCGCCATCAGGGCCTCGTCCACCTGGTACGGGGTGAATTCCCGCCGCCAGTCCGGGGTTGGCTTGGTGGTACCGGTGGTCTGCCAGCGGGTGGTATAGACGACGTCCACCGACGGCAGGTCGGTGGGGTCGTGCCGTTGTTCGACCAGTGCCCCGCTGCGTTTGGCGGTGACCTGCGCCCGTTCGAGCACGCTCGGGTGCACCCCGTAACCGGGCGGGGTACGGAGGTGCAACTGGGTGTCGGCGTAGCGGGCGAGCGCGAGCGCCAGCGCGGCGGCGGTGTTGTTGCCCTCGCCCAGATACAGCACGCGCAGACCCTCGACCTGGCCGAAGTGCCGGGCCAGGGTGGTGAGGTCGGCGAGGGCCTGGGTGGGATGCTCGGCCGCGCTCATCGCGTTGACCACCGCCATCCGGTGTTGCTTCGCGTAGGCGCGCAGTTCCTCCTCGGGCCCCGCGGTCCGGGCGACCAGCACATCGATCATCCGGGACAGCACCGCGGCGGTGTCCTCGGCCGTCTCGCCGGTGTTTTCCTGTAGATCCCCCGGACCGTAGGTGATCAATCGGGCACCCAGGCGCAGCGAGCCGGCGGAGAAGGCGGTCCGGGTACGGGTGGAGGTCTTCCGGAACAACACGCCCACGACCAGGTCGGCCAGGGATCGGGCGTCCTCGGCGGCACCGGCGGCGAACTCGGTGCCGCGCCGGACGATCTCGCGCAGGTCGGTGTCGGTGAGGTCATCGATGGAGATCAGATGGCGTCGGTTCGCCATGACGGGCTCTCTTCCGTGTCCGGGCCGGTGGGGTCGGGCTGACTTCCGGCTGCTGGTCAGACCGCGAGCAGCCCGTCCCGGAGCACCTCGAGCCCTCGGTCGAGACGGACGATGTCGATCGCTATCGGCGGCAGCACCTTGATGACCTCGTCGTGGCGCCCGCACCGCTCGACGATTACGCCATGGTCAAAGGCGTAGCGCTGGAGGCGTTCGGCGCGATCTGGGCCGCCGACCCGTCCGAGGTCGATGCCGAGGGCCATGCCTCGGCCCCGCACGACCAGTCCGGCGTCAACGCTGGTCAGCTCGGCCCGGAAGCGCTCCAACCGCCGGGAGGCAACCGCGATGTCGGTGCGAAACTTCGGATCACCCCAGAGCTCACAGGCGGCGGTGGCGGCGACGAAGGCGAGCTGGTTGCCGCGGAAGGTGCCGGTGTGTTCCCCGGGCTCCCACACGTCCAGCTCGCGCCGGAAGAGCGACATCGACAGGGGTAGGCCGTAGCCACCGATGGACTTGGACACCGTGACCACGTCCGGCACGACGCCGGACTGCTCAAAACAGAAGAAGGTGCCGGTGCGCCCGCAGCCAGCCTGGATCTCGTCGACGACCAGCAGAATCCCGTGTTGCTCGGTGAGGGTGCGCAGCCGCCGCAGCCAGTCCGCGGAGGCCGGGTAGACCCCGCCTTCCATCTGCATCGGCTCGACGATCACCGCGGCGGGTATCTCCATACCGGAAGATGGATCGTCGAGCATGCGCTCGATGAGTGCTATCGAGTCGAACGGACCCTGCGGTCCATCCTCATAGGGCACGAAGGTGACATCTCCGCCGCCGATTCCACCGGCACGTCGGGCACGGCGACTGCCGGTGACCGCCAACGATCCCCGAGACATGCCGTGGTACGCGCCGCTGAACGCGATCACCCCGCTCCGGCCGGTCGCCTTGCGCGCGAGCTTGAGCGCGGCCTCCACCGCATCGGTGCCGGTCGGGCCGCAGAACTGCACCTTGAAGTCGAGGCCCCGGGGCTGCAGCACGGTCTCGTTGAACGCGGTGAGGAACTCCCGCTTCGCCACGGTGTACATATCCAAGCCGTGGACGACACCGTCGCTGTTCAGATAGTCGAGCAGGCGACGTTTGATAAAGGGGTTGTTGTGGCCGTAGTTGAGAGTGCCGGCACCGGCGAAGAAGTCAATGAACCGTTTGCCGTCCTCGCTGTAGAGCTCCGCGCCGCGAGCACGATGGAACACCGCAGGGAATTTTCGGCAGTACGACCGTACCTCTGACTCCAGACTTTCGAAGGCGGCGAACGGCGTGGTCGCCTCCAGCACGGTTGTCGAATCTACGGTGATTGTCATGACAGGTCCTTTCAACGCGTCTTATGACGACGCCGGGGGGTCAGCGTGGGCATCGTGGTGCGCTGGGAGATTCGCGGATAATCAGGGAGCGCAGCGGCGAGGCTGGCGACCGTACTGTGGTCGAACAGGCCCCGCACCGGAACGTCGACACCCAACTGGGCGCGGAGGCGCACCGCGACCCGGGTGGCGAGCAACGAGTGCCCGCCGATCTCGAAGAAGTTGTCGTCCCTGTCGATGGTGGCGCCGGTCCCCAGAACCTCCCGCCAGATGTCGGCCACGATGCGTTCCTCGGCGGTACGCGGGGCCACTCGCGCTACCGCGACCCGAGTCGCCGGTTCCGGCAGTGCCGCGTAGTCGACCTTGCTGTTCGGCGTCAACGGAAGAGCCTCCATCGGCACGTACGCCGCTGGGAGCATGTAGTCGGGCAAGGTCCGCAGCAGGAACGCCCGCAGCTCCTCAACCGGCGGTGCGGTGTTCGCCCTGGCGACGAGGTAGGCGGTCAGCTGCTGTTCCCCGGCGGGGGTGGCGGTGGGGTGGACGGCGACCGCACGAATGTCGTCGTGGCCGAGCAGTGCCGCCTCGATCTCGCTGGGTTCCATGCGATGGCCACGAATCTTGACCTGCCGATCGGCACGTCCGAGGATCTCCACCGAGCCGTCCTGGCTACGGCGGGCCAGGTCGCCGGTTCGGTACAGGCGCCCGCCGGGCGTGGTGGAGTAGGGGTCGGGCACGTACCGCTCGGCGGTCAGCGCGGGCTGACCCCGGTAGCCGAGCGCGACGCAACTACCACCGACGTACAGCTCACCGACCGTGCCAATGGGCACCGGCTCGGCGTACCGGTCGAGCAGGTGGACCGTGCAGTTGGCCTGCGGCGACCAGTCCACCACCGCGCCGGTTGGGTCGAGGCGAGCCGAGGTCACCCATACGGTGGTCTCCGTCGGGCCGTACAGGTCCCACACCGGAGCCCCTTCAGCGGCGAGCCGCCGGGCCAGCTCCGTCGGCAGCTTCTCGCCCCCGGACAGCACGGTGATCGTGGCCGGGGGAACCCACCCAACCTCGAGCAGCGCCCGCAGCATCGCCGGGGTCGCCTGCAGCACTGCGGGGCGGGTGAGCGCCACCAGATCGGTGAGCCGCTGCGGGTCGCGGGCCTGTTCGGTATTGGCGAGGACGACCGTCGCCCCGACGAGCAGCGGTACGTACAACTCCAGTAGCGACGGATCGAACGAGATCGTGGTGAGCGCGACGACTGACTGGTCGGCCGTGAGCCCGGGCCGCCGCACGATCGAGGTGACGAAGTTGGTCAGCGCCCGATGGTGGACCATGACCCCCTTGGGGGTCCCGGTGGAGCCGGACGTGTAGATCAGGTAGGCCAGTTGCTCGCCGGTGGCCGTGGCAGGTACGGCAGCAGAGGGCCGGGCTGCCACCACGGCCCGGTCCCGGTCCACCAGTACGTGCTGTCCACCGGTGTCACCAACCCGGTCGACGAAAGCGGACCGGGTGATCACGACCGCCGCGGCGGAGTCGGCCACGATGAAGGCGATCCGGGCGTCCGGGTATTCGGGATCGACCGGTACGTAGGCGCCTCCGGCCCGGAGCACGGCGAGGAGTGCGATGAGCAGGTCGGGACCGCGGTCGAGCAGGACGGCGACGAGCGAGCCGGGCCGGACGCCCAGCGCGCGCAGGTGGTGCGCGAGCCGGTTGACCCTCATGTCCAGTTCGGCGTAGGTGATCTCCTCGGTGGTCGTCCACACCGCCACGGCATCCGGCGTGGCCCGCACCTGCGCAGAAACCAACCGATCAACTGTCTGGTCGGGAAAGTCCGCGGCGGTGCGGTTCCAGCCGTACAGCAGACGGTCGCGCTCCCCGCGCGGGCCCAATTCCAGGCGCGCGGCCAGTTCACTGACGCTGGTTGCCGGCTCGGCGACGACGGCCCGCAGCAGGTCGGCGAAACCCCCGGCGAGCCGTTCCACCCGGGCGTGGTCGAACAACGCGGTCGCGTATTGCAGCCGTGCTGTCGCCGTACCGTCCGGCCGCACGTTGACGTCGAGGAAGAGGTCGAACGGGGAACCCGTCAGTGGCGGCTCCACCACTTCGACGTCCAGCCCGGGAAGCGACATCGGAGCCCGCACGTCGAGCAGGCTGAACGACACCTGGAAGATCGGGTTGCGGGACAGATCCCGCTCCGGAGCAAGCTCCGTGACAATGCGCTCGAACGGGGTGTCGGCATGGGAGAACGCGCCGAGCGCGTTGTCCCGGACGCGGGTCAGCAGCTCCTCGAAAGTGGGTGCGCCGGCCAGGTCGGCGCGCAGCACGACCGAGTTGGCGAAGAGACCGATCAGGTCCTCGTCCGCGACGCGGGTCCGCCCGGCGACCGGCGTGCCGATGGCGAAGTCGGTTTGACCGCTGGCACGCGCGAGCACGATCTGGAAGGCAGCGAGCAGGACCATGAAGCGGGTGACCCGACGGCTACGGGCCACCGCGTCGACCTCTCGCAGCAGGGTCGCGGGCAGGTTGACACGGACGACGTCGCCGGCGCCGTCCCAGGTCCGGGGCCGCCGCCGGTCGGTGGGCAGTTCGATGGCGGGCACACCGGCGAGTTGAGCCCGCCAGTAGTCGAGCTGACGGCGGCTGCGCTCGTCGGTGAACCGCTCGCGTTGCCGGCGGGCAAAGTCGGCGTACTGTGCGGGCAGGCCGCTGACCTCGGTGGTTCGACCGGCGTAGCCGGCGGCCAGCTCACGGGCGAGCACCCCCCAGGACCAGCCGTCGAAGGCGATGTGGTGAACGACGAAGACCAGAAGGTGGTCGTCGCCGAGACGGGCCAGCGAGAGCCGGAACGGCAGATCCCGGGCGATGTCGATGGGGCGGGCGAGCTCTCGCTCCAGGACCCGGTGATCCGTCGTGTGCGCGATGGTGACCGTGACGTACGGGTCGACGTGGGCCACCGGCCGGCCGTCGACCGCAACGTAGCGGGTGCGCAACACGTCGTGGCGATCCACGATCGCCTGTAGTGCCGTGGTGAGGGCGGTGACGTCAAGCGGTCCACGGATACGCAGCGCGAGCGGCAGCAGGTAGTCCGGCGTTCCGGGCCGCAGCTGATCGAGGAACCAGAGCCGCTCCTGCGCGAACGACACCTCTCCGACGCTGTCCACGGGTACACCTCCGCTGGCTGTGTTCATGCCGAGGTGTTGAGCATGCGCGGCTCGCGGGTGCGGAGAACAGGGAAGGACCCGCAGGGCACAGGTGCAGATTTTGCTGCGTGTTCGTCCCTTCCCCAGGCGGAGTGGCTGCGACACGCTCGACTTCGCCATGGTCGTGTCGACAGCGGGAGGAACAATGACCGACGAGGGTGTGTACCGCGTGGTGCTCAACGATGAGGAGCAGTACTCGATCTGGTGGGCGGACCGGGATCTTCCGTTGGGATGGCGTGCCGAAGGAACAGCTGGCTCGAAGCAGGAGTGCCTGGAGCGCATTCAGCAGGTGTGGACGGACATGCGGCCCCGCAGTCTGCGCGAACAGATGGCCTGAGCCTCCGGAACGGCAGGCCGATCGTCGATCGGCTGCCGGGTCCGGGCCGGCGCGACGAGGGGCATATCCCACCCGCTAACCCGTCCCGACGACGTAGGCCCTGTCGGTCCGCCCCCGCTGCCCGGATGAACGCTGGGGTCAGTCCGTGATGTGTTGGGGGCCAGGGCGCGGGCACTCCGATCAGATGTGTCCGGCCCGGATCGCTCTGGCGACCGCATGGGCCCGATTGTTGACCTGAAGTCTCGTCATCATCTCGTAGATAACGTTCTTCACCGTGTGCTCCGAGCAGGACAGATTCTTCGCGATCGCCACATTCGGGTAGCCCTCCGCCATGAGAGCCAGTACCGCTGTTTGCCGGGGGGTCAGGGGGGACGGGTTCGGGGCCGAATCCGGACCTCCCCCTGCCCTGTCCCGCAACAACTTCAGCAGGATCTCGCGGGGAATCCTGCTCTCCCCCTGATTGGTGGACCACACCGCCGAGGCCAGCTTCTCCGGGGCCGAGGTGGTCGACAGCATCGCTCGTACCCCCGCCCGCAGGGCGGATCTGACCTCCGCCGGGTCGAAGTCGTCGGCCAGGACCAGCAGGCGGTAGTCGCCGGTGAGATACGGCTGCGGGCACGACCGGAGCGCCCGTCCGACCGTCTCCGCCGCCGCCACCACGACCGGCACCTGGAACGGCCGCTCCACGATCTTGATCCCGACCAGACGCAGCTTCGTCGCCACGGTGGCGCGGAGCGTGGAATCCGCGGCCTCGACCTGCACCTTCACAGCAGACCTGCGCGGAGCGTGTAGGCCACGGCGTGGGCCCGGTTCCGGAGCCGGAATCGGCGGGTGATGTCGTGCACGACGCTGGTCACGGTCCGAGTCGAGTAGCAGAGCTGTCGGGCGATCTCACCGGTCTCGTGGCCGTCAGCGACCAGTCGCAGCACCGCTCGCTCCCGCTCACTCAGCGGCGAGTCGGTGGAGGATGTCGCCGCCAACGGGCGGGCACCTCGCTCCGGCAACTGGTCGAGAATGTCCAGCGGAAGGGTGCAGTCCCCATCGGCCGCAGCCACCACGACGCGGGCCAGGCGGGCCGGGTCTGCCTCCCGCCGCCGCATCACACCCCGTGCCCCGGCGACGATCGCCTGCAGGGCGGCGGAGGACTCCAGGTCCGTCGCCACCAGGACCACGTCGGGGCAGGTAGCGCTCGCCCGGGTTTCCCGGACGATGCCCAGGACGTACTCGTCGACCGTGTCGACGACAATCACGGCCACCTGCGCCTGTTCGGGTCCCGACACCACCTCAACGTCTGGGGAACTTCGTAGCGAGGTTGTGGCGCCCACCTCGAGCATGAGGTCCAGCGCCGCGACGCTGACCCGAACTGGCTCACCCACCTGCACTCCTCACGGTCGTCGGCCTATCGCGACTCACGGTCGGCGGCCCCTCACGACCAACCTCCACCGGTGGGTCTCTCGGCACATCGGGCCCGGCCACTCACATTTCTCCACCGGCTCGGCACCGGTGCGGGGGCTCCCGACCGCGGAGGTCCACCAGGTCGGTTCCGGGCCTACCTGACCTGCTGATCAGTGAGCTCGGATGAATGTGGGGGTCGAGCACCCATGACCTGACGCCCGGCCCTGGTTACGTTCGGGGTGTGAGTTCAGCGAGTTTGGCTGCGGCCAACCCCTTACCGGACCCGGCGTGGTGGGCCGCTGGCCTCGCCCTGCACGAGCGGGACCTGCCGGTCGCGGGTGGCGAGGCCGAGACCGAGCCGGGCTTCGCCGCACGACTCGCCGACCTCGGGATGCCGCACGATCCGCACTTCGGCGCGCTCACCACTCAACTCCGTCGGCCTGCCTGGGCCGTCCTGGTGGAGGACGTCCTGGCCACCGCCCGGCCGCTGGCCTCCGACGCGCAGCCGGTTGCCGACTGGCGAGCGGCGTTCGCCCGGGTTCTCGCGCCCTTCGTCAACGCCGCGTTGGCCCAGATCCGCCGGCACGGTAGTCGACACGTGGACCTGGACCGGATCACCGCCGCGGTCAGCGGCACGCTCGGGCCGCGCCTGGTCGACATCGCGGCCCGAGCGCTGGTCACCGAGCTACACCGGTGGCGTGCCGAGGGCCGCTTGGCCGGTGGGGACGGCCCGGCACGCTTTCATGACTTCGTCCGCCAGCTCACCGCGCCCGCGGGGCTCGGTGAGGTCCTCGCCCGCTATCCGGTCCTGGCCCGTTTACTCGCTCAGGACACTGCCACCACCGCCAACGCGACCGTGGAGCTACTCAACCGGTTCGGCCACGACCGCGACGCGCTGATCGCCACCCTGCTCGGCGGTATCGACCCGGGCCCGGTCACCTCGGTGCTCGCGGCGCAGGGAGACCGTCACGCCGGCGGACGCTCCGTGTCCTTCGTGGATTTCGCGGACGGACGGCGAGTCGTCTACAAGCCACGTGACCTGACTCCGTACATCAAGCTGACCGCGATTCTGGACCACCTCTCCTCGGCCGCCGCCGGGTTGTTCCCCAGCACCCCGCGAGTTCTCGCCCGAACCGGTTACGGCTGGACCGAGCACATCGCCGCGCTGCCGCTGCTCAATTGGGAGGATGCGGACCTCTTCTACCGCCGCCAAGGTGCGCTGCTCGCCCTGTTGCACCTCGTCCGTGCCACCGACGTGCACCACGAAAACCTCATCGCCCACGGCGACCAGCCAGTTCTCGTCGACATCGAGACTCTGTTCCATCCGGAGCTCACCCCCGGTGGTCTGGGTGACCCCGCCGCCGACGCGCTGGCCGAATCCGTGCACCGCACCGCCCTGTTGCCGCTGGTCTTCGTCGGCGAGCAGGGCGTCGCTGACCTGTCCGGCGTTGGCGGCGACGTCTCGACGTCCCCGTTGACCGTCGTCGACTGGCTGGACGCGGGTACGGACCAGATGCGCCTGACGCGCCGGGCCGCCGAGGTCGCTGGCGCGGCCAACCGGCCGATCCTCAACGGTCGACCGGTCGAGCCACACGAGCATGATCGCGCCATCGTCGGTGGGTTCCGTCAGGCGTACGACACGTTCATCGCCCACCGCGACAAGCTCACCGCGCTTGTGCGGGACTGCGCCGATCTCGAGGTCCGCGTCATCGTCAGGGCGACCTGGATGTACAAGACGCTGCTCGACGAAACCACCCACCCTGATGTCCTCCGCGACGCTGTCGACCGGGACCGGGCACTCTCCGTGCTCTACCACGGCAGGACCGAGCAGCCGCTGCTCGCACAGCTGTTACGGTCGGAGATCGCGACCCTGTGGGCGGGGGACATACCGATGTTCACCGCCTCGGTCGGAACCGGCCGAATCCGCGCCGTCTCCGGTACCGAGTTGACCGAACCGCTGCCACAGACCGGGCTCGCCGCAGCGTTGGACACCCTCGCCTCGCTCGACGAGGTGAACCGACGCGGCCAGGAGTGGATCATTTCCGCGACCCTGGCGTCCCGGCCCCGGGTCGCCCCTCACCCCGAGGCGGTCCCGATCGCGGCCCAACCCGAGGGCGTGGTGGCGCACCCCGACGAACTCCTGGCGGCGGCGTGCGCGGTCGCCGACCAGTTGGTCGCCGAAGCGAAGGCCGAGGGCGGGCGGGTCAACTGGTTGGGGCTGGAGGCCGTCGAGGACCAGCGGTGGCTGGTGCTGCCGCTTGGCGCCAGCCTCGGTAGTGGATACCTCGGGGTGGCGCTGTTCTTCGCCCAGCTCGCGGCGGTCACCGGAATCTGCCGCTACGCCGACCAAGCCCGCGCCGCCACCGCCGACCTGCCACAGCTCGTCGCTGCGCTGGACAAGCGACCCGATCTCATCGCGGTCATCGGTTGCGGCGGGCTGGATGGGTTGGGCGGCATCGCCTACGGCCTCACCCGCATCGGGACCCTACTCGACGATCACGCCCTCACCGATGCCGCTGCCCGCAGTATTCGGCTCGCCGCGGTGGCGGCGACCCCCGAGGCGCCGGCGGGCTGGTCCGCCGGACTCGCCGGTTGCCTGGCGGCACTGACCACGGTGCAGACCGACCTGAACCTCCCCGAAGCGGGTGATGTTGCCCGCCGGTGCGCCGACCTCCTCATCGCACCGCTGATCGGGTCCGACAACCCGTCCGGGCACCGGGCGTCGACGTCACCGGACCGGACCGGTGGCTCCGGGCCAGCATCGGGCGGGTTCGCCGAAGGGCTGGCCGGGATCGGATGGGCGTTGACCACCGCTGGGCCCGACGAGCACCATCGGGCCGCGGGCCGTCGGGTGGCCACCCTGCTCGGCGACCGGAGTGAGCCGGCGGCGGCCGGGTGGTGTCGCGGCACCGCCGGAACCCTACTGGCCCGTGCGTCGCTGTCGACCGACGCTGACCCCCGCTACCTGACCGGCTGCGTCGAGACCCTGGCCGACGCACCCGTACGGCGGGACCTGAGTCTGTGTCACGGTGAGCTCGGGGTGACCGAGGTGTTGACCCAGCTCGCCGGTTCCGATCGACGTACCGTCGCGACCCGGGCCCTGCGCCGCCGAACTGGGCTGGTCCTCGATGTGCTGCGTCGGCACGGCTCGCTGAGCGGGGTGCCCGGCGGGGTCCGTTCCCCGGGGCTACTCACCGGGCTGGCCGGTATCGGTTACGGCCTACTTCGGCACGCCGCACCACAGCAGGTGCCCTCGGTGCTGCTGTTACAACATTCCTCGGCTACTCACTAACGTTCCTGCCCCACGAGAAAAGGAGATGCACGCCATGTCGGAAATGATCCCGAATACGGCTGAAGAAACTGCTACCGCTCCGGCCGGCCGCCTACGTCTGCTGCCAACCGCGGTGACGTTCGCCGACCGTGCGGCAGCGCTGGCGCGCGTCGGTCTGCCGGTCGCCATGCTGGCCGCGAGCATCGCCGCGCCGGCCCTGGGAGCCAGTGCGGGTGAGGCGACGGCGATGAACACCACGTGCTGCCCAGATCGTCCGAATTAAGCAATTCGACAGCCACCCGAAGCGTGGTGGGCAGCGGCCCGGTCGGAGAAACCCGGACCTGGCCGCTGCCTCCCAAAGCCTGCGACTCCATCGCAGGTAGCCGATGATAATGTCATTGTTGTGCGGCACATCTCGGCAAGTTTGGTAGGCCGGGACAAGGTGCTGCACGCGCTGACGGCCGGGTTGACCGCCGCCAGAAACGGCCGCGGTAACGCGGTTTTTGTGACCGGCGAGAGCGGCATCGGCAAGTCCCGGCTGACCGCGGCCGTCACCGAGCTCGCCTTCACCTCGGGCATGAGCCTGATGCGCGGACGGGCGAGCGCCGTCGGTCCCACCCCGCCGTTTCGACCGCTCACCGAGGCGATCCTGTCGCACCTTCGCATCGAGCCCGTCGACCCGGCAAAACTCGGGCCGTACGGGCCGATCCTCGGCCGACTGGTGCCGGAGTGGAGCGCCCCGGAGAACAGCCACGACAGCGAGTCACTGGTGGTGCTGGCCGAAGCCGTGCTGAGGTTGATCGGGCTTGTCGGGCGAGACCGGGGCTGCCTGCTCAACCTCGACGACCTGCACGAAGCCGATCCGGAGACCCTGGCCGTACTCGAGTACCTGATTGACAATGTCGAGTTGCAGCCGATGCTGCTGCTGGGCGCCCTTCGCGATGAGGGACCGGTGCTGTCGCTGGTCCGCGCCGCCGCCCGACGCGGCGCCTGTCAACTCATCGACTTGGACCGGCTGTCCCGGGCGGAACTCGCACAGTTGGCCGGAGCGTGCCTGGACGTCGAGCCCAACCTGGTCCCCAGCTCGGCAGTCGACCTGCTGTGGGCGGGAAGCTCCGGGAACCCGTTGGTCGCCAAGGAACTCCTCAGCACAATGGTGGATGACGGCATCCTGGTGGGCGATGCGCAGGGCTGGCAGATCAACAGTCGCCCCGAGGCACCCGTGTACGCAGGTCTCGCCCGCCCGCTTGCCCGCCGCGTCGCCCAGCTCGGGACCCGCGTCCGCGAGCTGCTGTCGGTCGCCGCGGTGTTCGGACAGCAGTTCCCGCTCCGGGTCATTCAGCACGTCACCGGGCTGGCCGACCGGGACCTGCTCGGTCTGCTGCAGAACGATGTCGCTGGGCGCTTTGTCGCCCCCGACGAGCAGACCGCCGACTGGTACGCCTTCCACCATCAGCTCAGCCGGGAGGCGGTGCTCGCCCAGCTTGACCAGGACGCCCATGCGGGACTCGCGGGCATGTTGGCGACGGCGGTCGAGGCGATCCACCCAGGACTTCCGCGGGAGTGGTGCGAGGTCGCCGCCCGACTACGGGCGGATGCCGGGGACCCGACCGCCGCCGGGACACTCTTCACGGAGGTGGGGCGGCGGGCGCTGGCACTCGGCGCAGCCAACTCGGCCGTCGCGGTGCTGGACCGGGCACTGGAATACATCCCGCACGACGACGTGACGACCCGCACCGGCACGTTGGAGTTGTTGCTGCAGGCGCTGGCCGAGGCAGGGCTGGTCGAGCGGGCGCTCGAGTCGGTCAGCGAGTTGGACCAGGCCGGCTGGCTCACCCCGAGCCGGCGGGCCGCCCTGCACGCCCGGCTGGCCTGGGCCGCAACGGTCGCTGGGCGCACCGGGGACGGCCTGGCGCAGGTGGAGACCGCCCGGGCACTGCTGGGCTCGGAGGGCTCGGCCGAGGATCTGGCACCGATCGACATGGTCGCCGCGCACCTGCTGTTGGACGCTGGCGGCCCGGACCAACTCGCCGCCGCCGAGAACCTCGCCCGGCAGGCCGCGACGGTAGCCGAATCGGTGCCGCTGCCGGTGGTGGCATGCCAGGCCTGGCAACTCGTTGGCGGCCTCGCCCGCCATCGGGACCCGCAGGAGGCGACCTCCGTGCTGGAACGGGCACGCACCCTGGCCGTCCGCCACGACCTGCCCATCTGTGAGATCCACGCGTTGATCCGGCTGGGCAACGACGACGCGTTGCTGGTCGGCGACCTCGCCCGGCTCCAGCGCGCCAGCGCGCAGGCGGCCCGGATGGGTGCGGTGACCGCCCAATACCAGGCGGAGGCGAGCATCGCGCTGCACACCGTCCTGCACGGCGACTTCACCGCGGCCGCGTCGCTCACCGACCAGGTCCTCGCGGCGACCAGCCGGCTGAAATTACTGGAGACGACCCAGTACGTGCTGCTGACCCGCGCGGTGCTCGCCGGGCACCGAGGCGACCGCAACCAGATGGAGACGGAGCTGGCGCGGTTCACACAGTGGGGTGGGGACCTGACGTTACACGCGCCGCGGGCGCACGGACTGGCGGCGGCGTTCTGCGCCCTCCTGGAGGAGGATCTGCCGAGGGCGCGGAGCGATCTGGCACGAGCGGTCGCGGCCGAGGAAAACGGGTCGAGTGTGTACTTCCTGTCCGGCCGGCGTGGGCTACACGTGTTGCTGCGGGCGCTCGCCGGCCAGGCGGAGTGGCCCGATCTCGAGGCGGTGACCGTCAACCCGGCGAGTACGCTGCGCTGGGACCGCCAGTTCACGTTCTTCGCGCGCGCCGTCCTGGAGGGCCGTTCGGGTAACCGCGGCCGCGCCAGCCGGGCTGTGACCGAGGCGCTGGCGGCGGGTGAACCGTATGCGACGAGCCGATACCTGGGTCTCCGCCTGGTCAGCGAGGCAGCGCTCGCCGACGGCTGGGGCGAGCCGGTGACCTGGCTACGGAGTGCGGAGGACCACTTTCACCGTACGGGCGTGAACGCCGTGGCCGGGGCGTGCCGTGCCCTACTCCGCAGGGCCGGGGCAACGGTGCGGCAACGCCGGGACGGTACCGCGGGCATTCCGAATGAGCTCCGGTCCGCTGGCGTGACAGCGCGGGAGTACGAGGTGCTGGGCCTGGTGGTGAAGCGCCTGGGGAACCGTGAGATCGCCACGCGCCTGCACCTGTCTCCCCGAACCGTGGAGCGGCACGTGCATGGGTTGATGACCAAGACTGGGCTCCCCAACCGAATCGCACTGGCCGAGTTCGGCGCCGGGTTCGTCGACAACCCCCCGGCTGCGGCAGGGGACTGACAGCCGGTCCCGTCCGGTCACACGACAACAGCTCGCCGGTCTCGGCCGCCGGCTTCTGGTAGCACGACGTAGACGCCCGGTTGATCCGGTCGTTCCGCCGACCGGAACCAGATCTCCGCCGCCCGCTCGGGCGGCCAGATGGTGGCCCAATCCCACCGCGCCCCCGCAAGTGTGGTGCTGGTGAGAACGGCACCGTACAGGTTGGCCTCGCAGAGGTTCACGCCGGTGAGGTTGGCGCGGTCGAGGTTGGCCTCACGGAGATCGGCGCTGGTGAGGTTGACGCCGGTGAGATTGACTCCGCGAAGGTCAACACCGGCAAGATTGACGCCGACAAGGTCAACACCAGTGAGGTCGGCACCGATGAGAAACGCGCCGGTGAGATCGGCCCGCGTGAGGTCGGCTGCCGTCAGGTTGGCGGCGGTCAGCTCGACACCAGCGAGGTCGACGCCGGCTAGGTCAACACCACGGAGGTTGGCGGCGGTCAGGTCGACGCCAGCGAGGTTGGCACCGGCGAGGTTGGCACCGATGAGGAGCGCGCCGGTGAGGTTGACGTCGGTGAGGTCCGCGCCACGGAGGTCAACACCGGCGAGGTTCGCGCCAGTGAGGTCGACGTCGGTGAGGTCCGCGCCACGGAGGTCAACACCGGCGAGGTTGGCACCGGTGAGATCGACTCCGGCGAAGTTGGCGCGGGCGAGGTTGACTCCGACGAGATCGGCCTCGCGAAGATCCCTGTTGTTGACCTCCGCGCCAGCCAGGTCGTTCTTGCCGAAATCGGCGATGCGCGGGTCGTCCTGGCGGAGATCGGCGCTGGGCAGGCTACCGGGTTGTTGGCCGGTGAAGGCTGGGGTACGTCGGGTCAGAGCTGCTATGAGGTTTCTTAAACGGCCAGGTCGGGCTCCTCGTGGTGCGTGAAAAGCGGGGGTGGAACGGCCGAGCGCGAGCACGAGTTGGCGGCGGAAGGAGTCAGTCGACATCGGGGGAATCCGCATCTCCCGGGGCCAGCGTCTGGTCCTTTACTAGCGGCGGTGGTAGGGAACGACGGAGGGGTAACGTCGAGTGGCGGTGCGGTGCGGTGGCTTCGGTCGGCGTCAGATCAACCTGGCGCAGAATTTTTTCGATCAATAGCGGTGCGGTGATGCCGAGGAGCCCGGCGGCGAAGGGGCTCGCTAGTTGCCCGTCGGCTCCGATGAGCGCGGCGAGTCCCGCACCAGCGGCAAGCCGGAGCACGACCGAGGCCAGGTATGCGGGGAGTCCCGGCTCGTCGGGTCGTTTCCAGGGCAGAGTTTTCGCGCGGCGCAACGCAGCGCCGAGTTCGAGTGCTTCCACAATGAAGCTACCTAACAGCCCCCAGAGGGCCGACTCCATAGTGGAAAGGGGCTCGAACGGCATAGGCGAACAATAGTCGCCCCCCTTCCTTGTGCCACCGGTTGGCCGGCGACCAACAACCAGCCAACCAGAAGCTACGGGAGAACACCGAAGTCGGCGAAATCCTAGAACCCGGACCGAGGCTAAATCAATACCAGATGATGAATATGGTGAACGATCACACTGGGCCGAACAGTCCACAATGTTCAAATTTACGTTCGATTTGTCATCGTCTCGCGACATGAGTCCCACGGGCGGCCGACCACGTCGGTGACACCGACCAGTCGGCAGCCAGACCATGTGGTCGATGGCCGCGTGCCGCGTCCGGCGCCGGGTGGTGCGGTTCAGGGTTTACGGAGCCACGTCTTCGGATCGGTCACGAAGACGCCCTTGCCCTGGTGGCGGTTGATCACCTCCAGCGCCTCCAGTCGCACGTTGACGAGCTGGATCGTGGACGGGCTTACGCGGTACCGCTCGCAGAGCTGAGCTATCGAGGGCAGCTTGTCCCCCGCTTTGTATCGGCCCGACCTGATGTCATCAATGATCTCATCGGAGATCCGGATGTAGTCCGGTGTCGCTGGCATGTCACTCCTCGCGTGGCACCTCCGATTCGATCACGAGAAAGACAAGTACGACAAGTTTGAGGTGTTCCTTGTGCACCTTGCCTTCCTTGTATAAGTTGAACGACAGGTCCTCCTCGCGTGGCAACGAGTAGGCCGATCCCCCCGGTCGGGGTGGGCTGGGCACGGCTCACCCCGACCCGTCCGATCCGGAGAGGTGGTTGACGTGCGTAACCCGTTCCGACGTTTCCGTCACTGGCGAGGCCGCCCCGCCCCGAGCCACCCCACTACTCGCACCGACTCGCTGATCGGTGCGAACGTAGGCCGTCCCACCGGCACCGACAGCGATGCGGACCGCCACCGGTCGTACGCCGGCAACGCGGGCGGGCACCACCGGTCGGCGACACGCTGGCCGTTGACCCCCGAGCAGGTACGCCAGCAGCAGTTCCCGCAGGTCCGGCGGGGACTCGACGCCTCCGAGGTGGAACTCTTCCTCTATCGGGTCGCAGCGGACCTGTCCGCGCTGCAGACCGAGCTGAGGAGCACCCGGGACGAGAACATCCGGATCAAGCGGGCGCTGCGCGACTGGCAGTCCCGGTTCACCCCGGGCGTACGGGCATGACCGTGACCGGCCTCGACGAAAGACCACGTTTCGTCGTCCATTTGACCCTGCACGCCGACGACCTCGCCGGCGCGCGCCTGCTCGCCCGCTCGTTGGCCCGCTCCCTGGGCTTCCTGCCCGAGCTGGTGCTCGGCGAGACAACCGTCTCTGTCACCGGCGCACCCGACGTACACCATCAGGTCTTCTGTGACCGGCTGCTGGAACACGGCTGGCGCTGCCGGCTGCGGCCCGAGCACGACGGCGGCTGTTCCCGACGGTTCCTCCAGCCCATCGCCGGCCGCGCCCGACGCGACCGGACGGCTGCGGCCCGCCACCAGAGGTAGCGGGCCGCAGTCAGACAGCGCAGGGTGTCAGTCGAGGGCGACCGGGACGGTCGTCTCGTTGATGCCCCGGCGGGCGGTGATGACGAGGTCGCCGTTGCCGTGCCGGGACAGCGCCCGCAGTCGCCACGTGCCCGGCGCCGCGAAGAAGCGGAACTGCCCCACCGGTGAGGTGACCACCTCGGCGGTGAACTCGTCGGTGGAGTCGAGCAGGCGGACGTACGCCCCGGCCACCGGCTCACCCGCGGCGTCGCGGACAAGGCCGGTGATGACAGTCTCCTTCTCCAGGTCGAGGCTGGCCGGCAGCGGGGCGGCCTGATCCGGGGCGGCGCACCCGGCCGTGGTCGAAGCAGTCACGACGTTCACTCCTTCCCCGGCTGGTCGCCGAGCGCCACCGGCACGCCGACCAGCGAGCCGTACTCGGTCCAGGAGCCGTCGTAGTTCTTCACGTTCCGGTGGCCGAGCAGCTCCTGGAGCACGAACCAGGTGTGCGAGGAGCGCTCACCGATCCGGCAGTAGGCGATGGTCTCCCGGCTGTCGTCCAGCCCGGCCGCGGTGTAGATCTCGCGTAGCTCCTGGTCGGACTTGAACGTGCCGTCCTCGTTGGCCGCCCTGGACCACGGCACGCTGATGGCGGTGGGCACGTGGCCCGCGCGCTGCGCCTGCTCCTGCGGGAGGTGGGCGGGGGCGAGCAGGCGGCCCGCGTACTCGTCCGGGCTGCGCACGTCGACCAGGTTCTTCGTACCGATGGCGGCGACCACCTCGTCGCGGAACGCCCGGATGGTGTGGTCCGGCTCCTGCGCCACGTACCGGGTCGGCGGGCGGGACACCACCTCGGTGGGCAGCGGGCGGGCGTCCAACTCCCACTTCTTGCGACCGCCGTCGAGCAGCCGGACCTCGCGGTGGCCGTAGAGCGCGAAATACCAGTACGCGTACGCGGCGAACCAGTTGTTGTTGCCGCCGTAGAGGACGACGGTGTCGTCGTTGGCGATGCCGCGCTCGGAGAGCAGCGCCGCGAACTGGTCCTTGTTCACGAAGTCCCGGCGGACCTGGTCCTGTAGATCGGTCTTCCAGTCCAGTTTGATCGCACCGGGCAGGTGGCCGGTGTCGTAGGCCGAGGTGTCCTCGTCGACCTCGACGAAGACGACACCCGGGGTTTCGAGGTTCTTCTCGGCCCAGTCGGCCGAGACGAGTGCGGTGTCACGACTCATCAGATCACTCCTGGTGAGGATGGATGGTGAGCCAGCGCGCGGGGGTCATGGTGCGTCAGTGGTCCACCACGCGCGGGACCCATGGCTCGGATCGGGTTCACGGGTTCGTGCGACGGCGCCGCTGGCTGGCGCAGGAGGGGGCACCGGTCAGGTGCGCAGGCCCTGGGCGCTGGGAGGCCGCGTCAGGCGGCCGAGAACAGCCCCGCCGTCAACCGGACAGGGCGACACAGGCAGGTGGCCACACGGCACAGGTCGACCGCGCGCCGTTTGGTGAGGAACATCCCCATGGGCAGCGAGACTACCAGCGATGTCGCCGTGCGCCACGGCTCAACCACCATCCGGGACGCGTACTCGACTCAGCTCGCCGCGTGGATCGGCACCTCGGCCGCCTCCGCGGTGACCTGGAGCCCTTCGGGTAGCGGCCGGACCTCACTGACGGTGAGGTCGAACGGGAGCACCGGCAAGGGCAGGTCAACGGAGATGCCCTCGGCGAAGGTACTCAGCAACGCCCGGACCAGCGACCCGTTCGGCATGCCCTCGGCGGTCAGGTCGGTGAACCGCAGCGACACCTGGCCCTGGTCAACGGTGATGTCGGCGGTGCCGCTGACCGGCACCCGCTGCCCGAGGAGCTCCACCGGGGCGGTCACCGCGAGTCGGCCGTCCCGCTCCCCCAGCTGCAGCCCCTCCTGGTCGAGCCGGGCGGCGAGGCTGTCGTAGCTGATGGTGCCGGTGCCGGTGACGCTCCCGGCGGTCACCCCGCCCCGTCCGGAACGAAGGGTGTCCAGCGGGGCGGTCACGTCGTAGGCGTCGATGTCGAGGGTCGGCAGGGCCAGCACGTCGCCCTGGACTGATCCCCGGACCTCAGTCAGCCGGATGGAGATGCGCTCGTAGTGGCCGTCGAGGACCTGGGTGGCGAAGGGAAAACCGCCGATCTCGACCTCGGGTGGCCCGGCCTGAACACCCTCCTTGGCGAGCTCCTCGCGGACCTGTTCGGTCAGTGCGCGTTCGGCGACCCCCGCTGCCACCCGGTCGGCCACCACCACCAGCCCGACCAGGCCCAGAAGCAGGACCAGGAGCACGACGAGTACGCGCCGCCCACGCCGGGATCGGGGGCGTTCGTCCTGGTACGGGCGTTCCTCGGTCGTCACAGCTCCTCCTGGCACCGCCATCGCTTCTGTCACCGCCGTCGTCCTCCCCGGCACCGCCGTCGCTCTCTCGGCACCGCTGTGGTCCTCCCCGGCACCGCCGTCGCTGCGGCGAGGCTACCCGGACCCGTGGCGCTCCGACCGCTCAGAGGACCAGCTTGCACAGGACGTACGCGGCCGGCGCGGCGAGGGCGAAGCCGGTGAGTGGACCCTGGATGTGCTGAATCGCCCACCCGGGTGTCGGCTCACCGGCCATTTCCCGACCCACCTCGGCAAACCCGACGGCGAGGTCCGCCAGGACGGCGACGACCGCCGCGACGAGTCCCATGATCGCAGCCCGGGTCGGGGTGAACGGAGTGACGAGGTAGCTGCCCAGGACCGCGCTGACCATGGTGCCGACCATGGCGCCGCCAACCACGCCGACCGCGCCCCGTGGCACCTGGGGGGCCAGCCGGGGCCAGGCGGCGAACGCGTCGGTGATCCGGGCTATGGCGAGCGCGACCCCGGCCGCGACCAGGCAGACCGTGAGGACCTGGGTTCCCATCGGGATCCGGGTGAGCACGATCATGGTGGGGAGGGCAACGGACCCGGCGACGATGAGCACGGTGCCACGCAGCGATTCGAGAACCTGCGCCCGGTCCACCCGCCGGACGAACTGCCCCACGACCGCAGCGACCAGGCCGACCAGCAGGACCTGCACCAACGGCATCAGCCGGGCCGGATCACTGCGGACGGCGACGGTGTCGGCGACGATCGCGGCGGCGGCACCCACCCCGGCCACCGTCATCAGCGCCGGTGGGCGAAACGCCATCGTCCAGGCCAGCACCGAGAGCGCCTGGACGCCGAAGATGACGGCCGTGAACGGGATCCGGTGCCCCGGGCCGCTGGTCTGCGCCGCCAGCACCAGACCCATCCCGAGCAGCGCCGCGAAGCCGGCGACGGCCAACGCGACGGACCGACGCACCGCGACCGGCGGGGTCTCCTCCGCGTCCTGGTCCTGGCCGTCATCGGAATCGCCCGGAGCCCGGCGGCCCGGGTCTCCGTCCCGCCGGGCTCGGCGTGGGCCGCCGCGCTCCGGCCGCCCGTCGTCACCTCCGGCCCGCAGCGCGGGCGGACCGCTGGAAGGCTGTTCGGGCCAGGGCTCACGGCCGGTCTCGGGCCTGCTGGTGGGAAGCACCCACCGATCGTGCCAGACCGCACCGGCGCCGCGGGCGCACGGTTTCGGCGACGTTAAAACCTACCCCCCAGTTGTGGGTATAACGGACAAAACGGATTTGCACCGAAGGTTGACGCAGGGCGATCGGTTAGGCTCAACCTGTTTACCCGCCCGTCAGTGACGCCGGGACCCCGCAGTACCCCAGTGCCCTCAGTGCCCTCAGTGCGGAGCGTGCGCTGGGTCACGCGCGGCCACCGCGCCGCCGGGACGGAGATGATCGTGGAGATCCTGCTTCTGGTAACGGCACGCGCAGGTGAACCATCCGCTGTGCTGCCAGCGCTCGACCTACTACCCCACTCGGTCCGCACCGCCCCCCGCGACGTACGCACCCTGGTCGCCGGCCCCAGCCCAGACGTCGTGGTGATCGACGCCCGCTCCGAGCTGAGCGAGGCCCGGGACACCTGCCGCATGCTGCACGCCACCGGGCTCAACGCGCCCCTGCTCGCGGTCGTCACCGAGGCCGGGCTGATCGCACTCAACGCCGACTGGGGCGTCGACGATGTAATCCTCGCCTCAGCCGGCCCCGCTGAGGTCGAGGCCCGGTTACGCTTAGTGATCGGCCGGTTGACGGACACCACCACGGGGGCCGACAGTTCGATTCGGGCCGGCGAGTTGACCATCGATCCGGACACCTACGCCGCGAAGCTGAAGGGCCGCCCCCTCGACCTGACATACAAGGAGTTCGAACTGCTCAAGTTCCTGGCGCAGCATCCGGGGCGGGTCTTCACCCGGGACCAACTGCTGCGCGAGGTGTGGGGCTACGACTACTTCGGCGGGACCCGCACCGTGGACGTGCACGTCCGACGGCTGCGCGCCAAGCTCGGCTCCGAGTACGAGTCGATGATCGGCACCGTCCGCCAGGTCGGCTACAAGTTCGTTGTTCCGCCCGCCCGGGCGCTACCGGAGTCGGAGCCCGCCCCGATTCCCGTCTGATCCGCTATTAACGATTTGCCCGATTATTACCGATAATCGGGACTATCCTCATGTTCTAGAACCGCTTACCGGTAAGTACGGGGGTACATACGGTGCAGTTGAAAGGCGGCGATCCCACCCGGATGGGCGGGCTGAGACAGCTCACCCCCGCCACCCGTTCCTTCGCCATCGCGGCAGTCGTCGTGATCGCGCTGCTCGGCTCCGCGTTCGCGATCGGGCGCGGCTTAGCGCCGGCGGGAGACCCGATCACCAGCAATGCCACCACACCGCGCTCGCCCGACCAGCCCGCCCCGTCCGGGGCACCCGACGACAACGCCACGACACCGTGGGAGCGCGACGGCGACACCGCAGCCAGCCCAAGCCCGACCCCGAGCAGCGACTATTACGACGAAGGCACCCAGCGCACCACCGAAACCTCGGCCGTGGCCCTGACCTTCGACGACGGGCCGGACCCCCAGTACACCCCACAGGTCCTCAGGTCCCTGCGGGCGTACGGGGTCACCGCCACCTTCTGCCTGACCGGCGAGAACGCCAGCGCCTACCCGGAGCTGGTCCAAGCGATCGTGGCCGACGGGCACACCCTGTGCAACCACACCTGGAACCACGACATCGCCCTCGGCTCCCGGTCACCGGCCGAGATCCGGGCAGACCTGATCCAGACCAGCAACGCGATCCACGCCGCCGTCCCCGACGCCCCCATCGCGTACTACCGCCAGCCCGGCGGCGCCTGGACCTACTCGATCGTGTCCGCGGCCGAGGAGCTGGGAATGACCCCGCTGCACTGGACAATCGACCCGCGGGACTGGGAGAGCCCCGGCGCAGATCACATCACGACGACGGTGCTGGATGGGGTGGAACCCGGCTCGATCGTGCTACTGCATGATGCGGGTGGGCCCAGGCAGGACACCGTGGCAGCCCTCAACCGAATCCTGCCCGAGCTCACCGCCCGGTTCCTGGTAACGGGGCTTGCACCCGGCATCACCTGACCGGTGTCCGGGCTACCGTGACCGGATGAACAGCACCGAACCCGCCAGCGACCGGGTGACCCGGACCGACCGGCTCCACCCACCGGAGATCACCGACGTACTGGCGCTCGCCCGAGCCGCGGGAGATGCCGACGGCGCGGACCCCTTCGACGAGCACACCCTGCTCCGGCTCCGCGACCCGCACGCACCGACCTGCCACCTCACCGCCCGCACCGCCGACGGCACATTGACCGGGTACGCGCACCTGGACACCACCGACCCGGCCACCGGCGCCGGGGTGGAGCTGGCGGTCCACCCCGCGTACCGACGCCGGGGAACCGGACGGGCCCTGGCCCAGGCCGTACGCGCGGCTGTCACCGACCCGCTCCGCGCCTGGGCGCACGGCGACCACCCCTCCGCGGCGGCGCTCGCCGTGGACCTGGACTACCGGCGGGCCCGGGTGCTCTGGCAGCTCCGCCGGCCCCTCACCGCCCCGATCCCGGAGCCGCCCCTGCCGGACGGGGTGACACTGCGCGCGTACCGGCCCGGGGCCGACGACGACGCCTGGCTGGCACTCAACGCCAAAGCCTTCGCCGACCACCCGGAACAGGGCCGGTGGACCGCCGCCGACCTGCGGGCCCGCCGCGCCGAGCCGTGGTTCGACGCGGCCGGTTTCCTCCTCGCCGTCGACCCGGCGGGACAGCTACTCGGCTTCCACTGGACCAAGGTCCACGACCGGCCCGGCTCCGCCCGCATCGGCGAGGTGTACGTGGTGGGTGTGGACCCGACCGCCCACGGCGGAGGGCTCGGCAAAGCGCTCACCGCGGCCGGGCTGGCATACCTACGGGACCAGCGGGGCCTGGACCGGGTGATGCTCTATGTGGACGAGTCCAACACCGCGGCGGTGGCCCTCTACGAGCGGCTCGGCTTCGCCCGCTGGTCGGCGCACGTCAACTACCAACTGGGCTAACGCTCCGGCGGGGTGAAACGGTAGCCGAGCCCTCGCACCGTGATGATGAGCGGCTGCTGCTCCCCCTCCGCCTCCAGCCGCCTGCGGAGCCGCTTGATGTGCACCGTGAGGGTGTTCGAGCTCTCCCCGGTCGACCCGTCCCACACCGCCGACAACAGCTGCTCCCGGCTGACCGTCCGATCGGCATGCGTCATGAAGAAGTACAGGAGCCGGAACTCCTTCAACGGCAGCGACACCGGCCGGCCGTGCAGCGTCACCTCATAGGTGGCCGGCTCCATCCGGAGACCGCCCAGCTCGACCGGCGGATCCAGACTGCCGGCGGTCTCCGGTCGGATCCCGCGCAGGATCGGCACCACCTCGTCCACCCGGTACGGCCGTCGGACGCAGGCGGTGGCGCCGGCCCGGAGCGCCCCGACGACCACCGACCCGTCGTCATCCCCCACCCCGACCAGGGTGGGGATGCCGGCCTGCCCGACCAGCAGTCGGACCAACTCGGTGCTGGCCATGGTGGTGAGCCCCGCCGACACGACAGCCGCGTCCGGTTGCAGGGCGCCAGCGGCCAGCAGCGCCTCGGCGGCGTGCGGGAAGTAGCGCCCCTGCACCCGGAGGGCGGACAACTCCGTCACCAGCTCTGGGCCGGCGACCTTGTCATCATCCACCACAAGTAGTTGAAAGTGTCCCTCCGCTCGGTAGTCACCCCTGGTGTTCTCGACGACGTTATTCATCGACACCGGCCGCGGGGTCAGCCGAAGCGGCCGGTGATGTAGTCTTCCGTGCGCTTGTCCCCTGGGTTGGTGAAGAGCTTGCCTGTCTGGCTGAACTCGACCAGCCGACCATGCCGCTCCTGCCGCTCGTCCACCTCGGCAGTGAAGAAGGCCGTGTGGTGGCTTACCCGGGCCGCCTGCTGCATGTTGTGGGTGACGATGACGATCGTGTAGTCATTCGACAGCTCCGACATCAGGTCCTCGATCTTCGCCGTGGCGATCGGGTCGAGCGCCGAGCAGGGCTCGTCCATGAGGATGATCTCGGGCCGGACGGCGATCGTCCGGGCGATGCAGAGCCGCTGCTGCTGACCACCGGAGAGGGCCAGACCGCTGGTCTTGAGCTTGTCCTTGACCTCGTCCCAGAGGGCGGCGTCGCGCAGCGCCTTCTCCACCAGGTCGTCCATGCTGGCGACCTTCATGCCGGTGACCCGCGGCCCGTAGGCCACATTGTCGTAGATCGACTTGGGGAACGGGTTCGGCTTCTGGAAGACCATGCCGATGCGGCGCCGGACCTCGATCGGGTCAACGTCCTTGGCGTACAGGTCCTGGCCGTGGTACGTCACCGCGCCGGAGACGCGGGCTCCGGGGATGAGGTCGTTCATTCGGTTCAACGACCGCAGGATGGTCGACTTGCCACACCCGGAAGGGCCGATCATCGCCGTGATCTGCTTCTCCTGGATCGGCATCGACGTGTCCCGTACAGCCTCGTAGGCGCCGTAGTACACGCTGACGCCGGAGAGCTCCATCACCGGGTCCGCCGCGTCAGGCTTGGGGGTTCCGGTCGATTGGGCGCCAACGCCGGCGATGCTGACGCCGGGCCGGTTGGTGGTGTCGGTGGGGTTCACGGTGCTCACCTCTGGATGGGGTGGGTGGGACGGTGGCGGCGGTGATCCGTCATCGGACTACTTACCAGCGCTTCTCGAACCGGTTACGTACGAAAATCGCGATCGAGTTCATCGCGAGCACAATCGCCAGCAGCAGGACGATGGCACCGGCAGCGAGCTCCGTGTACTCCGACTGCGAGCGGGTGATGAAGGTGTAGATCTGGATCGGCAGCGCGGTGTAGCCGCTGTCCAGCCCATCCGGGTTGAAGGTGATGAAGGTGACCGCGCCCAGGACGATCAGCGGGGCGGCCTCCCCGATCGCGCGAGACAGGGCCAGGATCGATCCGGTGGCGATCCCCGGAACCGCCGACGGCAGCACCTGCCGCGACACGGTCTGCCACTTGGTCGCACCAAGGGCGTAGGAGGCGTGCCGGATCGACTGCGGTACCGCCCGGATGGCCTCCCGGGTGGCGATGATGACCACCGGCAGGACCAGCAGCGACAGCACGATCGCCGCGGTGATGACCGTGAACCCGAGGCCGAGCGCCCGGGCGATGATCCCCAGGCCGAGGATACCGAAGATAATCGATGGCACGCCGGCGAGGTTCTGGATGTTGAGTTCCAGCAGCCGGTTGTACCAGCGGGTGTTGTCCGCGTACTCCTCCAGGTAGATCGCGGACAGGATGCCGATCGGCAGGCAGATCAGCGCGACCAACGAGATGATCCAAAGCGTGCCGACCAGCGCGGACTGCACACCAGCACTGTCCAGCCGGCTCACCAGACCGGTGGGCATCTCGGTCCACAGCCGGGAGTCCAGCCGGTTCCAGCCCTTGACGAGCACCCAGGTCAGCAGGGCGGCGAGTACGCCGAAGGCGATCAACAGGCAGGCCTGCATCGCCAGCCGGAACGCGACCTCACCCGGCCGGCTACGGCGCTGGGTCAGCGCGTTACCCGACGCGGACGGATCCGGTCGGGTCTCGGTGGTGACGGTGGGGGTGCTCACTCGTAGACCTCCCGGAAACGACGGACCATCCGGATCGACACCGCGTTCAGCGCGAAGGTGATGAGGAACAGCAGCGCACCGACGGCGAAGACCGAGTCGTAGTCGAGCGACCCGACCGGGATGTCGCCCGAGGAGATGTTGGCGATGAAGGCGGTCATGGTCGCCGCCCCCTCCAGCGGATTGAGGACGATCCGGTCAGAGGTGAGGCCACCCGCGATCGTAACGATCATGGTTTCCCCCACCGCGCGGGAGATACCCAGGACAACCGCGGCGACGATGCCGGACATCGCCGCCGGCACCACCACCCGGGTGGACACCTGCATCTTCGTGGAGGCCAGCGCGTACGCGCCCTCGCGCAGGCTGCGCGGAACGGCGGCCATCGAGTCCTCGGAGATGCTGGCGATGGTCGGCACGATCATGATGCCCATCGCGATACCCGCGATGAGTAGGTTCTGGAAAGCCGGCCCGTTGTCGGTCGGCCACCACTTCTGCAGCAGCGGGTTGAGCGCGAAGAGCGCGACGAAGCCGTACACGACCGTCGGCACGCCGGCGAGCAGTTCGATGATCGGCTTGAGTACCTTGCGGGTACGCGGGTTGGCGTACTCCGAGAGGTAGATCGCCGAGCCGAGGCCGAGCGGAACGGCGATGGTCAGCGCGACGCCGGTCACCGTCAGCGTGGCGGCGACGAGCGGCAGGACGCCGTATGCCTTCTGCGCGAAGGTCGGCGTCCAGCTCGTGCCGGTGATGAACTCAACGACGCTGACCTGCTGGAAGAACCCGATCGTCGGCTGCACCAGCGCGATGACGATCCCGATCGTGGTGGCGACCGAGACCAACGCGGCAGCGACGAGCAGGACCTTGACGGTGCTGTCAACGGGGCGACGCCGGCCCCGCCGCAGGGCGCTGCCCGCGGCGGAACCGGCGTTCGAGGTACTGGTGGACACGTCAGGCCGCAGCCTTCAGGGCGTCGAACTCAGACTGGAGGGTGCTCTTCTGCTCCTCGGTGAGCGGGACGTACTTCGCCTCCAGGACGATGTCGTCGATCTCCTCGATGTAGAAGTTGACGAAGTCCGCGACCTGCTCCTTCTTGACAGCGGTGTCGCTGACATAGATGAACAGCGGCCGGGAGAGCGGCTGGTAGGTGTTCTCCTGCGCGGTCTTCAGGCTTGGCTCGACGCAGCCGGAGCCACCGTCGACCTTGAGCGCCTTGAGCTTGTCCGCGTTCTCCTCGAAGTAGGTGAAGCCGAAGTAGCCCAGGCCGCCCTTGGTGCCGGCGACGCCCTGCACCACGACGTTGTCGTTCTCCGACGCGGTGTAGTCGGTGCGGCTGGCGCCCTCCTCACCGTTGATCTCGTCGGTGAAGTAGTCGAAGGTGCCGGAGTCGGTGCCCGGGCCGAAGAGCTTCAGCGGCTCGTCCGGGAAGCTGGGGTCGACCTGGTTCCAGTTGGCGACCTTGGAGTTCGGCTCCCAGATCGCCTTGAGCTGGTCGACCGTGAGGCAGTCGGCCCAGTCGTTGTCCTTGCTGACGACCACCGTGAGGGCGTCGTTGGCGACGACCAGTTCCTTGAACTGGATCCCGGCCGCCTCACAGGCCTCGATCTCCGACTCCTTGATCGGACGGGAGGCGTCCGAGATGTCGGTCTCCCCCTTGCAGAACCGCTCGAAGCCGCCGCCGGTGCCGGAGGTGCCGACGGAGACGTTGACGTTGTTCTGGACCTCCCGGTAGAAGGTGGCCGCGGCCTCGCTCAGCGGAGCGACGGTGCTGGAGCCGTTGACCTTGACCTCACCCGAAAGCTTCTCGCCACCATCGGCGCTTTCGTTGTTGCTGCTGCAGCCGGTAAGCGCGAGCGCGGCGAGCGCGGTGCCGGCGAGGACGCGCCGCGAAAGCACGTTGCGGTTCACCAGAAAGCCTCTCTATCGGGGTGTGCCAGCCCGTCCGGGCCGTACGAGAAGTCAAGGTAGAAGGCCCAGGTAGCCGCGCGACCGGCGCTAAGTGAACGAAAAGTGAACTCCACGACGAAAATCGTGGCCGGGAACCTCAGCTTTGTGACTTTCCGACTACTGACTGCCCAGATATCCCAATCGCAGCCCGAACTCCGGGGTCGCGTCGGGCGCCCCGCCCCGGGTCTGCGGTGCCGGCGCCGACGCGACCGGCCTAGAGCCGAATCGTGCCGGTGACCAGGTAGACAACCTGCCGCGCCACGTTGACCGCGTGGTCCGCGTACCGCTCGTAGTAGCGACCGACCAGGGCGAGGTCGATGGCGCTCTCCACCCCGTACTGCCAACTGGCCAACAGGAGCGACAACAGGCGCGACTGGGCGGTGTCGACCTCGTCGTCGTCGAGCCCGATCTGCATGGCGGTCAGCGGATCACGGGTGGTGAGCACGGTCGAGGCCTTCTCCGCGATCCGCGCCGCCGCTTCGGCCATCTCCGTCACCACGGCAGCCGCCGGCGGCGGGACGACCATGACCGGGTACCGCATCTGCACGACCTTGGCAATGTGAACGGCAAGGTCACCCATCCGCTCAAGGTCGGCCGCGATCCGGATGGCGCAGAGCACCAGGCGCAGGTCCGAGGCGACCGGCTGTTGCCGGGCGAGCAGCTCCGGAACGGCCGCCTCGATGTCCCAACGAAGCTGATCGAGGACCGCGTCATTCCGAACGACCTGCTCGGCCGCCTCCCGGTCCACATTCAGCAGCGCGGTACCCGCACCCCGGATCGCCGCCGCGGCCTCCCGACTCATCACCGCCAGGGCGCCAGTCAACCGATCAAGCTGCTCGTCGTAGCCGCTCCGGACCATCGCGCCTCCACCTGCTCGCCTCGCGGCTCCGCCGTCGTCCCGAGGGCGGGTACGCCTTGGCGAACCACGAGTCAGCCACATCGCATAGACAGCAACCTACCGGCTGTGGCCCGAATCGGCCGAATCCGGCACCGGCACTGGGCAGGGCAACCTGACTGACCAGTCAGCGCAGGAGAAACCGCGGCGGGCCGGCGCCGGAGTCCTCCAGCCGAGGCAGCACCGGAGTCGCCGGATCACGGGTCGCCGCGGCGGCGATGACACCGGCCAGGTCCCGACAGGCTGCCACCTGCCCGAGGGTGACCAGGGTGGGCGGGAGCATCGTCAGCTCCCCGGTGGCGCAGGCGTCGGCCGGGGAGATCCAGAGCGTGCGGTCCGCCTCACCGGAGACATCCCGGGTACGCTGCCCCACCGGTAGCCGGGCGACGAAGAAGTACGTGTCGAACCGGCGCGGCTCGAACTCGGGTGTGATCCACCGGCTCCACGGCAGCAGCAGATCCGAGCGGAGGGTGAGCCCTCGCTGGGCAAGCAGGTCGGCGAAGCCCACCTCCCGCCGTTCCAGAGCTACCCGGGCCGCCTCCCAGTCACCGCCGGCCACGTCGCCGACGACCGTGTCGGCGTCCGGGCCGGCGAGCAGGACACCGGCCTCCTCGAACACCTCCCGCGTGGCGGCGCAGACAACCGCCTGCGCCGCCGTCGGCGCCAGCCCCAGCCGGGTTCCCCACTGCGCCGGGGTCGGACCGGCCCAGTCGACGTGGGCCGCCGAATCCGAGGGGTCCACGCCGCCGCCCGGGAAGGCGTACACGCCGCCGAAGGCCATCGCCGCGACCCGGCGGATCAGGTACGCCTCGAAGCCGTCCCGGCCGGCGGACGGCGGGGCGGCGGGGCGAAGCAGCAGGACGGTGGCCGCCACCCGGGGTGCTGCCGGGGTGCTCCCCTGCTCGCGGAACCGGCGGGCATGCTCCACCAGCGCCGATGGGGCAGGGAAACCATCACCGTCGCTCGTCATGGAGCGAGCCTAGATCCCGGCCGGCGGAACGCCCAGTGCCCCTGCCCGCACCTCAGCTGAACAACGGACGAACCAGGAAGTACGTGAGGGCGCCGATGCCGCCGGCCGCCGGGAAGGTGAGAATCCAGGCGCCCACGATGTTGCCGGCGACCCCCCACCGAACAGCGGAGAGCCGTTTGGTGGCGCCGACACCCATGATCGCCGACGTGATCGTGTGGGTGGTGGAGATCGGCGCGCCCAGCACCAGCGCGTTGAAGTAGAGCACCGAGCTGGCCACGGTCTCGGCGGCGAAGCCCTCCGGCGGCCGCAGGTCGATGATCTTCCGGCCCAGGGTCCGGATGATCCGCCACCCACCGGCGTACGTGCCGGCGGCGAGCACCGCGGCAGAGGTCCAGAAGGCCCACTCCGGGATGTGCGACGGACTGTCCTGGAAGCCACCCACGAAGAGGGCGAGCACCACGATACCGATCGTCTTCGCCGCGTCCTGCATGCCGTGGCCGACCGACATGGCCGCGGCCGAGGCGCTCTGGGCCCAACGGAAGCCCCGGTTGAGCTTGCCCGGGTGCCCCCGCCGGAAGATCCACTGCACCGCGACCATCACAAAGTAACCGAGCAGGAGACCGACCATCGGCGACAGGATCATCGGAACGATGACCTTCTGACCGATGCCGCTCCACAGCACCGTGCCGGACGCCGCCACCGTGGAGCCGACCAGGCCCCCGATCAGGGCGTGCGACGAGGACGACGGCAGGCCGAAGTACCAGGTGATGAGGTTCCAGACGATGGCACCGACCACGCCGGCGAAGACGATCGCCAGGCTGGCTGTACCGGTGGGAAGCTCCACCAGGCCGCTGCCGACGGTCTTGGCGACCTCCGCACCGAAGTGCGCACCGATGAAGTTGCCGATCGCCGCCATGCCCAGGGCGACCCGGGGGGTCAGCGCCCGGGTGGAGATGCTGGTCGCGATCGCGTTGGCGGCGTCGTGGAAGCCGTTCGTGTAGTCGAAGACCAACGCGACTGCGATCACCGCCAGCACGGCGATGAGTTCAGGGGTCACGGATCAGGACTCCTTGACCGCGATTGTCTCGACTGTGTTCGCCACGTGCTCGAAGGCGTCGCAGGCGGCCTCGAGCTCGTCGGCGACCTCCTTCATCTTCAGCACGGTCAACGCGTCGTACTCGCCGGAGAAGAGTCGGACCAGGAGCATCCGGTACGCCTGGTCGCCGTCGTTCTCCAGGCGGTTGCACTCGATCCAGTAGTCCTCGAGGTCCCGCATCGACCTGAGTCGGGGCATCGCCTCAGCGGTCAGCCTCGCCTGCTGGTCCAAGACGTTGACCAGCTCGTGCATCTCCCGCGGCAGCGACGGCAGCTCGGTCAGGCCGTACAGGTAGAGCAGGTTGCCGACCGCCTCCAGGTGGTCCATGACGTCGTCGAGCAGCGAGCCGAGCCGGTAGATGTCCTCGCGGTCAAACGGCGTGATGAAAGTAGAGTTGATCTTCTTGTACAGCTCGTGGGTGATCTGGTCGCTGTCGTGCTCCACCTCGGTGAGCCGCTCGCTGACCGACTGCACCACCACGCCGGGCAGGGCCAGCTCGTTGAGGAGTTCGGTACCCCGCACCAAGTTCTGCGCGGCCCTGGTGAAGAGCTCGTAGAAGGCACCCTCGTTCGGGCGGAAGGAAAACTTCACAGGACGGACCTCGTCGTGTCGGCGGGGGGTGGTGGCAGCCACCTCGCGGGTGGCCACGAGTGGGAATGCTAGGTGCCGCCGAAATGCCAAATGAACCGGCCCACCACTAGCCTATCCACATTCACACTCAGTTAACCATCTGTTCACCTTCATCGGTTGGAGCCTGCCGGTCCGGGTGCCGATCCGGCAGGTGGGCCGGCAGGCAGCGGTTACCCCCGGCATCCGAAGCCGAACATGCTCCACGACCCCATCACCCCACGGGGGCATGAACATGCGGTTATGCACACTGTCGAGCTGCACTCACAGGCGAAGGCAGCGATTTACCTCACACTGATACGGCAGAGATGCGGCTGGCCCGGCGGACCATCACGGCGACGTCGGACGCCCGGTCCCACCGCAGCCCGTTCAGATGACCAGCGCCAGCCACTTTCGGAACGACGTGGCAAACGGTTCGGTGCCGTCGCCCAACGCAGCGAACAGCCAGTGGGCTGCGGTGTGCGCCTCGGTGACCACCTCGTCCGGGTAGCCGAACCGCTTACGGTGCTCGGCGAACTCATCCTCGTCCAGCAGCTCCACCAGACCGGAGCCACGCCGGCGCACCACGTCCAGGTCCAGGTCGAAGAGATGCACGGTGTCGTGGTTCTCCCAGCGGGCGGGACTGGCGATGTCGCAGTAGACCTCGCTGGTCCGCGGCGGCGGGTTGAACATGCCGGTCCACCACGCGTGATGCGGCACCAGGAGCACGAACGGGATCTGTTCGACGGAGGGGCGGCCGTGATAGACCGAGGGCGTGCCGACCGGCACGCCGAGCCAGACGCCAAGGTCGTCCTCGGCAAGCCGGCGAGCCGGGTAGTCGCGATGGGCGCTGCCGTCGTACTTGCGGTAGATCACGCGGACCGTGTCGCTCGGCATGACTGGCACCCTAGCCGATTCCGACGATCCGACGTAGCAGGGAGATAACCGGACGCCACCGGTCAGATGTCGGACCGTGACAACGCCGCGCCGCCCGCCGGGAGCCGGCAGTCGGTGCCGACCGGTACCGTCACACGGTGCCCCCTCCCCACACCGCCACCGACTCCGCCAGCCCAAAGTCCCGAGCCGGCGGCCGACGCTCCGGCGGTGGGGTGACCGGCGCCGACCTACTCGCTGCGGCGGTCGAGGCGGTCCCCGGAGGCGCAGCACGCCCGGGTCAGCAGGAGATGACAACAGCGATTGAGGCAGCCGTAACCGCCCGCGAGCACCTGCTGGTGCAGGCCGGCACCGGCACCGGCAAATCCCTGGCGTACCTGGCGCCCGCGCTCACCGTTGACGGCCCGGTGGTGGTCTCCACCGCCACCCTCGCGCTCCAGTCCCAACTGGTTGACCACGACCTCCCCCGGCTGGCCGACGCGGTGGAGCCGCTGCTCGGCCGGCGGCCCACCTTCGCGGTGCTCAAGGGGCGGCACCACTACCTCTGCCTGGCCCGGCTCGACAATGCCACCGAGGAGGAGCCCGGCGACACCCTCTTCGACGCGCCGAGGCCGGGCGGCACGACGTGGCTCGGCGAGGCCGGCCGCCTCGGCCGACAGGTCCAACGGCTCCGCGACTGGGCCGAGAAGACTGACACCGGCGACCGGGACGAGCTTGATCCCGGCGTTGACGAGCAGGCCTGGCGCCTGGTGTCCATGCCGGCGCGGGAGTGTGTCGGCGCGGCCCGTTGCCCGTTCGGCGCCGAGTGCTTCGCCGACGCCTCCCGGGCCCGAGCCCGCGAGGCCGATGTCGTGGTGACCAACCACAGCCTGCTCGCCGTGGACATGCTCGCCGGGCGACACATCGTCCCCCCACACCAGCTGCTCATCGTGGACGAGGCGCACGAGCTAGCCGATCGGGTCTCCTCCGCCGCACAGGCCGAGTTGGTGCCGGAGTCAATCGACCGGTCCACCCGTCAGGCCCGCCCACTACTCCGCCCGGAGACGGCCGAGGCGCTCACCGCGGCCGGTGATGCCCTGGCCGTCGGGCTCGCCGAGGCCCCCGCAGGTCGGCTCACCACCGGTCTGCCGAGCCCGCTGCAGGAGGCGTGCACGCTGCTCGACGCCGCGACCCGCGCGGCGCTCGACGCGATCGGTGAGGTCAAGTCCGACGACCCGGACCCGGTCCGCAAACAGCAGGCCAAGGCGGTACTCGACGAGCTGTCCGGCACTGCGCAACGGCTGCTGGAGGAGGCCGACCACGACGTGGCCTGGGTGGAACGCAACGACTCCACCGGGCGACGGGCGCTGGTGGTCGCCCCGCTCTCGGTGGCCGGCACCCTCGCCACCCACCTCTACGAAGAGCGCACCGTCGTCGCCACCTCGGCCACCCTGGCCCTGGGGGGCCGCTTCGACACCGTTGCCCGGGCGCTGGGCCTGGAGGTTCCGGCTGCCACGACGGAGGCACCGGTCACCTCCGGTCCGGACTGGCAGTCGCTCGACGTCGGCTCTCCGTTCGACTATGCCCGGCAGGGGATCCTCTACGTCGCCGCGCACCTGCCCCGGCCCAGCGCCTCCGGGCTGCCCGATGCGGCCGGCGCGGAGCTTCTCGAACTGGTCGATGCGCTCGGCGGACGGACGCTCGGGCTCTTCTCGTCCCGGCGGGCTGCGCAGCAGGCGGCGGAGCTGTTCCGGGAACGCACCGACCTGCCCGTGCTACTCCAGGGCGAGCAGGCGCTGCCACTGCTGGTCCGCCGATTCCGCGAAGAACAGGCGAGCTGCCTGTTCGGGGTGATGTCGCTCTGGCAGGGGGTGGACGTGCCGGGCGACGCCTGTCAGCTGGTGGTCGTTGACCGGCTGCCCTTCCCGCGGCCGGACGAGCCGCTCGCCGCCGCCCGTGCTGCCGCCGTTGACGCCGACGGGGGATCGGGGTTCGCCGCGGTCAGCGTGCCGATCGCGGCCGTCCGGCTGGCCCAGGGCGTGGGCCGGCTGATCCGCGCCACCGGCGACCGGGGGGTGGTCGCGGTGCTCGACTCCCGGCTGGAGACCGCCCGGGGATACGGCCCCTTCCTCCGCCGGTCGCTTCCGCCGTTCTGGTACACGACCCGCCCCGACGTGGCCCGCGGCGCCCTCCAACGCCTGGCGAAGGGCGCGACCGGGTAACCCCACCCCAGTGGGACGGGTCAGGGCGCCTTACTCGCCACGACGACAGCGTCCGACGGGGTCTCCGGAACAGTACGGGTGGCGAGGCGGCGTACGGCCGTGTTGAGCACCGCTATCAGCGGCACCGCGATCAGCGCCCCGGTGATCCCGGCGAGTACCACGCCGGCGGCGATACCAACGATCACTGCGAGCGGGTGGATGGCCACCGCCCGCCCCATGATCAATGGCTGGAGTACGTGCCCCTCAAGCTGCTGCACACCGATCACCACACCCAAGATGATCAACGCGGTGATCGGTCCGCTGTCCACCAGGGCGATGAGCACCGCGACCCCGCCGGACAAGGTCGCACCAATGATCGGAATGAACGAGGCGAGGAAGATCAGCGCGGCGAGCGGAAACGCGAACGGGATTTCGAAGATCACCAGGAAGATGCCGATGCCGAGCGCGTCGATGAAGGCCACCAACACGGTGGCCCGTACGTACGCGCCGAGCGTCCGCCAGGCCGCCTGGCCGGCGTCATCGACCTTCCACCGGGCGTTCACCGGCACCAACCGGACCAGGAAGCGCCAGATCCGGCCGCCGTCACGCAGGAAGAAGAACGTCGCGAAGAGCACCAGGATCGTGCCCGTCAACACCTCGGCCAGGGTGGCCGCGGTGGAGAGCGCCCCGCTGGTCAGCCCATCGATGTTCTCGTTGAGCCACGCTTCGGCCTCGTCGACGTACCTGTCCAGCTGCTGGTCGTTCAGGCCCAGCGGGCCGGTTTGCAGCCAGTTCTGGATCTGGCGTACGCCTTGGGACGACTTCTCACTCAGCTCCGGCACACCCTGGATGAACTCGTTGACCACGCGGGTCAGCGTGCCGATCACCGCCGCCAGCCCGCCCACCAACACCACGGCGGTCGCCAGCGAGCGCGGGAACCGGGCCCGAAGCAGCCAACCAACGGCCGGGGCCAGCAACGCCGACAGCAACAGCGCGATGGCCAGCGGAATGACCACGATCCGGATCTGACCCACGATCCGCAGCAGGGCCCAGGCGACGATACCGATCGCGAGCAGGCGCCAGGACCAGGCGGCCCCGATCCGGAGCGCGTGCGGCACATCCGCGTCGTCCCGGCTGGTGGTCGAGCTGTGCAGCGGCGGGGATACCGCCACGCCGCTGGCCGCCGGTGGTGGCGGCGGGACTGGTGCCAGGCTGGCCACATCCGCCGAGGTGGTACCGGGCGTCCCGGCGCGCAGGCCCGCCGATCGCCGCCGGGACCGATACGACTCGTACGCGTGCCGAAGCCCCCCACGCATCCGCTCGAATCGGCTCAAGCGCACCTCCTAGCGTCAGGCGTTCCGGCTTCACCGGTAGGTCGGACAGGATACGCCGTCAATCCAATCATCGTGGGGCTAATGCGCCACCGGATGCCCACGGTCACCACCGGGGAACCACGGCCGGACGGCGGAGCGGGACACGGTAGCCTCTGGCCCCGTGACCAACGACGAGAATCTCGACTCCGGCCTGCCGATCCGGCTGCTGCACGATCGGGTGCTGGTCCGGATGGAGGGCAGTGAAGGTGAGCGTCGCTCCACTGCCGGCATCGTGATTCCGGCGACAGCTGCCGTCGGCAAGCGGTTGGCCTGGGCAGCCGCGGTGGCGGTGGGGCCGAACGTCCGTTCCATCGTCTCCGGGGACCGAGTGCTGTTCGACCCGGACGACCGCTCCGAGGTCGAGCTACACGGCCGCGGGTACGTGCTGCTGCGCGAGCGGGATGTGCATGCGGTCGCGGCCGAACGCGTCGAACCAGACTCCACCGGCCTCTACCTGTAGCCCCAGCGCCCCACCGGCCGCTACCGGTAGCCGTTTGCTCCGCTCCTTCCCGGGGAAGTTAGCCGCACCAGGTGCCCTGGGGAGGGACGATGCCGGTACTGCTCAAGAAGTTGCTGTTCTGGGGCTTCATCGCGTTCCTGATCTACTTCATGGCGTTCCGACCCGATGGCGCGGCGGAAATGGTCAAAGCGATCGGGGGTGTGCTGATGGCGTTGGCACAGGGCCTCGGCGACTTCCTCACCAGCCTGATGACGTGACCGCTTCGATCCTGCCGGCCGCCGTTCGGGCGTCCGGCAGGACCGGGGTCAGAACTGCCCACGGGGACCGGAGGCCGGCGGCCCGTACCAACCGGGCGGTGGCGGATATCCGGGCGGTGGTGGATAGCCGGGCGGAACGGGATGGCCGGACGGCGAAGGCGGCGCAAGCACGATCGGGATCGGTACCACCGGCTCCTCCGGCGCCGCCACCGCACGCTGTGCCCCGTCCGGGAACCGCAGGTGGTAGCGGTGCCCGTCCCACACACCAACCGGGACGCGCGGATCCCGGCCGACGAAGAACGCCCGATAGCCGCTGATCAGCTCCAGCAGGTACCGCTCCTCGGCCAGCGCCCGCTCTCGCTCCGCCGGGCGGTCATCCAACCCACGACGCATCCCGTCGCGCAGCAGCGCGAGCCGGGTGGCGGCGAACTGGTAGCCGGCCATCGCCTTCCGCCCCTGGTCGCCACCGACCCGCTTCGCCCACACCCGGGCGGCGTGTCGCCGGCCGAGACTGCTCAACGTCGCCACCTCCGGCGGGGTGAGCCAACCGGAGCGGACGTAGGCGGGCAGGATCCGCTCGGTGAGCCGCCCCTCCCAGGATCGCAGCCAGACCGCCAGCCCCACCATGCCGAAGAAGATCGGCACCATCACGCCGATGAGGCCGTAGAGCTGAATCAACAGCTCCCCGGTGGCCTGGGCCAACGTCGGCAGCAGGTTCCAGGCACCGTGCAACATCATCGCCAGCAGCAGGCCGGCCGCGGGGGCCAGCACCCGCACCCGCCGGTCGGCACTACGGGCGGCGATTCCCAGCCCCACCCCGGTCATGGCGGTGAACAGCGGGTGGGCGAACCCGAAGAGCAGGATCCGGAGAATGAAGATCGCGATAACCTGCTGCGTACCGGTCGCCGGGCCGTACTCCTCCGCACCCACTCGATATCCGAGCCCGCCGATGTAGAGGATGTTCTCCACCATGGCGAAGCCGATCGCGGAGAGCCCGCAGTAGACCAGGGCGTCGGTGATCCCGGAGATCTCCCGCCGCCGGAAGATCAGCAGCAGGATCGGCCCCAGCGCCTTGGTCAGTTCCTCAATAAAAGGCGCGACCAACACCGCCGTGAGCGCGGTCGGTAGACCCGCCGCCTCGAACCGGTCTGCGGAGAAGCCGTTGACCGTCGATGACACCGCGGTGGAGACGAACGCACCCCAGGCGAAGCAGAAAACCAGGTACCGCAGCGGCTCCGGCTCGTACCGATCGAGCCAGAGGAAGCAGGCGACCAGCACCGGGACCGGAAGAATCGCCGCGATCACGCCGATCAGCAGCGCGTCCCTACCGAGGCTCTCGCCAAGTCTCCACAGCATGAACACGGCGGAGGCCGCGATCAGCAGGATCACCCCGGCAAGAACGAGTAGACGACGCTGGTTCCCGCGGCGGGACGGCATCTGCGGGGCAGCCGTCGGTGCGGCGCTGGTCGGCGACGGCGGGGGCGCGCCGGGCGGGGTGTCGGCCATTCCGTCAGCGTAGTCACCACCGACCCGCCCGGCCGGCCACACCGCTGCCCGCTAGACTTCGGAGCAGGTCACGAGCGCCAGCGACAAGCCCCGGCTTGCTGGCCGGCAACCCTCGTCGAGGTTCGCGGTGGGGTGCCCCGGGTGATGACCGGGCCGGGCGCGGCGCGCGTCGGGCAAGCGCGGACCCCGCCCACCCGCCCGGGGTCCCTGACTCCGGAGAAGCCACCCTGATGACCTGCGCCCTCACCCCGTCGCCGACCGTCGCCGGCCCACTCGCCGTGCTCGGCGTCCCCGGTCAGATCAACCTGGACTACGCGGCCAGCGCACCGTGCGCGCAGGCCGCGGCGGACGCCGTGACCGCGCTGCTGCCCTGGTACGCGAGTGTGCACCGGGGCGCCGGGGCCCTGTCGCAGCGCTGCACCCTCGCCTACGAGCAGGCCCGACAGACGGTCGGTGACTTCTTCGGCGCCCGCGCCGACGACCACGTCGTCTTCACCCGGAACACGACCGACGCGCTCAACCTGCTGGCCCGCGCGCTGCCCACCGGCACCACGGTGGTGACGTTCGGCGGCGAGCACCACGCCAACCTGCTCCCCTGGCCGCGCGGACCGGTCCGGCTGCCCATGCCAGAGCACCCCGCCGGCGCGGTCCGCGCGCTCGACGCCGCCCTCGGCGAGCTGCGCCGCGGCGCCGACCGCGAGCCGCCGGTGCTGGTCGCGGTGACCGGCGCGAGCAATGTGACGGGCGAGCGGTGGCCCGTGGCCGAGCTGGCGCAGGTGGCCCGGCGGCACCGGGCCCGGATCGCGGTGGACGCGGCGCAGCTCGCCCCGCACGCCCCCGTTGACGTCCGTGCCCTCGAGCTGGACTATCTGGCTGTCTCCGGTCACAAGCTGTATGCACCGTTCGGCGCGGGAGCACTCGTCGGGCGGGCCGACTGGCTGGACGCGGCCCCGCCGTACCTGGCCGGTGGTGGCGCGACCAGCCACGTCGGCGGCGCAACCCACGACGTCCGGTGGGTGGACGGGCCGGCACGGCACGAGGCCGGCACGCCGAACCTGCTCGGCGCGGTAGCGCTCGCCGCGGTGTGTGACGCCCTCGCCAGCGCCGACCGGGCTGCGCTGCACGACGCCGAGCAGCGGCTGTTGGACCGGCTGCGGGCGGGCCTCGCCGAGTTGCCGCACGCGGTCGAGCTGCACGCCTTCGGGCCGGCCGCGGCGCGGGTGGGGATCGTCTCGTTCGTGCTGGCCGGCCGGGACTCGGCCGAGGTCGCCGCGCACCTGGCCCGCCGGCACCGGATCGGGGTACGCGATGGGCTGTTCTGCGCCCACCCGTTCGCCCGGCGGTTACTTTCGGAGGCGTCCGCCCGCAGCGGTCGGCGGGACCTGCCGGCGACCGCGCTACGGGCGAGTATCGGGCTGGGTAGCACCCGGGAGCACGTGGACCACCTGCTGGCTGCCCTCGCCACGCTCGAGTGACCGGCGGTTTCGCGACGGCTGTCGGAACGGCGGCGGAGGCCATGACCCCAACCCGCCGGATCAGCCCATCGCGGGCGGGGGCTCCGACTTCCCCTCGGACTGCTCCGACTTCCCCTCGGACTGCTCCGACTTCCCCTCGGACTGCTCCGACTTCCCCTCGGACTGCTCCGGCTTCTGCTCGGACCGCTCCGGCTTCCTGGCGGACTGCTCCGACTTCCCCGTGCGCTTGTTCTTCTTCAGGTCACCGAAGGCCTCGCGAACCAGGCGGTTCGCCTCCTCCTGGGTGACACCGGAGGCGACCAGGAGGTCGCTGGCGACGGTACGCACCTGGGCAACCACCACGCTGCCGGAGAAACCCACGCCCTCGGTGTACGCCCGCGCGGCCTCGCTGACCGCGCGCAGCGACCGCTCGCGGGCCCGCTCCGGCTCCTCGCCGACAGCGAACTCGTGCCGGAGCAACCGCACCGACTCAGCGAGGTGAACCATCGAGGCCGGCATCGCGTCAGGGATCGGCTCCGCGTCCTCGATCAGGGTGATGGCACGCCGGGCCAGCGTGGTGCTGTTTCGGATCGCCCGTTCCACCGGGTCGGCCGCCTCCGCGTAGTGGGTCAACTCGTCGCGGCGGTGCCAACGCGCGGGGGACAGCGTGGCGGTCTCCTTCGCGCCCTGGATCGCCTCGTCGAACGACGCCAGTTGTTCCTTGTGGTCGCGGAGCTTCTCCAGCGAGCGTTGCGCCTTGTCCCGGTCCCGTTTTCGCAGCCCCTCAGCGGTCGCGTCGAGCTGGTTGGCGAGCAGGTCCAAGGCCGGCTGGGCAGCCCGGTTGAGCACCCGTACCGGATTCAGTGGTAACAGCAGCGCGGTCACCAGTAACGCGGCACTACCACCGATCAACGCGTCGAGGAACCGCGGGATCTCCAGGTTGTGCCCGGCCGGGCTGAGCGTGACGATCAGGACAGCTGTCGCCGCCGCCTGGATCAGGATAGCTACGCTCCCGCCCGCGAAGACGGTCAGGAGAATCGCCGAGGTCACCACGAGACAGAGCTGCCACGGTCCGGTGCCCAGCAGAAAGATCAAGAGGTCGCCGACCGCCACCCCGACCGCCACCCCGACGATCAGCTCCACCGTGCGACGGAAGCGCTGCCCGACCGAGACGGCGAGGGTACCGACCGCCGAGATCGGCGCGAAGACGGGCTGCGGGCTGCCCAGCAGTTCATGCGCCACCAGCCAGGAGATACCGGCGGCGAGTCCGGCCTGCACGGAGAGCACCAACGTCGCGCGGACCCGGGACACCCGATCATTGAGAGTCGCCCGGCCACGACGGCGCAGCCGCCGTGCCGTCGCCGCGATCCGGGCGCCGTCGATGTCCATCCCACCGCCATCCCGCGGCCGAGTCGCTACCCCAGTGCAGGTCGCTCGTCCCAGGCCACGGCGGGTACTACCCACCCCGCCCCCGGTCGAATCCTCTCCGCGGCAGTTCCGTATCGCGCGCCCGGAACGAAACGGACGGGCACCGGAGGGCGGGGTGGGATCAGAGGCACGCGGGTCGTAGCCTCGGCTCATGGGTCCCCTCCTCGACGAGCTGCGTGCCGTGCTCGGTGCCGACGCGGTGTTGACCGACCCGGATCTGCTCCGGACGCACCAACGGGACGAGGCAGATCTCTGTGCCGCCGGCACGCCACTCGTGGTCACCCGCCCCCGGGACACCGCCCAGGTGTCGGCGGTGGTACGCGCCGCGGCGCGGCACGGGGCGCCGGTGGTGCCGCAGGGCGCCCGGACCGGGCTGGCGGGTGCGGCGAACGCGGTGGCGGGCGCCGTCGTGATCAGCACCTCGGCCCTGACCACCATCCTGGAGATCGATCCGGTCAGCCGAATCGCGGTGGTACAACCGGGAGTGGTCAACGCGGCTCTCGGCGCCGCGGTCGCCGAACACGGGCTGTGGTACCCGCCGGACCCCGGCTCCTGGGAGTCGTCCACCATCGGCGGCAACGTGGCCACCAACGCCGGTGGCATGTGCTGCGTGAAGTACGGCGTGACCACCGAGTACGTGCTCGGCCTCGAGGTGGTGCTCGCCTCCGGCGAGGTGCTGCGCACCGGACGGCGTACCGCGAAGGGGGTGGCCGGGTATGACCTGACCCGCCTCTTCGTCGGCTCCGAGGGCACCCTCGGGGTGCTCACCGAGGTGACCGTCGCGCTGCGGCCCGCTCCGGCGGAGTCGCTGACCATGGTGGCGGTCTTCCCGAGCACCACCGCCGCGGGGGCCGCGGTGGCGAAGATCGCCGCCCAGGGTCTCTCCCCCAGCCTGCTGGAACTGCTCGACCAGACGCACCTGCGCGCCATCGAGGCGTACCGGCCGATGGGCCTGCGCCAGGATGCGGCCGCGCTGCTACTGGCCGCCGTTGACACCGGCGCGCGCGCCGCCGACGACCTGGCCGCGCTCACGGCGGTCTGCACGGCGGCCGGCGCCGACGAGGTGTACGCGGCCACCGACGCGGCCGAGGCAGCGGCGCTGCTACAGGCACGACGACTGGCGCACCCGGCGATGGAACGGTTCGCCGCTGACACGTACCCGGACGGTAACGGCGGCCTGGTCATTGACGATGTGGCGGTGCCACGCGGATCGTTGGCCGCCATGCTCGACGGGGTGGCGCGGATCGCCGCCGGGTGCGACGTACCAATCGGTGTGGTGGGGCATGCCGGGGACGGCAACCTGCACCCGAACATCGTGGTCGACCGGGCGGACCCGGCGAGCCTCGACCGGGGACGACGCGCATTCGACGAGATCATGCGGTTGGGGCTCGAGCTGGGAGGCACCTGCACCGGCGAACACGGAGTCGGCCTCCTCAAACGCGAATGGCTGGCCGAGGAGGTCGGTCCGGTCGGGATCCGGGTACACCAGGCGATCAAGGCGGCGCTGGACCCGACGGGCCTGCTCAACCCGGGCAAGGTGCTCTGACCCGACGTGCCTGCGCAAACCCGGGCAAGGTGCGCGGACCCCGCGCCCTGGCTACGGGGAGGGGGCGGCGCGCTCCACCGGGTCCCCATCCCCCCGGTCGGCGGCGAAGCCACGGACATCGGGTGCACCGAGCCGGGCCGTGTCGGCCGTCGCGTCATCCGGCATCAGCTGCGAGTTGCGCTCCGCCGCCACCCGCGCCCGGTAGTGCGCCACCTCCCGGGCCCGGGTCGCGGCGTCCCAGCCCAGCACCGCGCCCATCAGTTCCGCCGTGTGCTCGGCCGACTCCAGACCACGGTGCGCGGTCTCGATGGAGATCCGGGTCCGCCGGTCCAGCACATCCTCCAGGTGCAGCGCCCCCTCGGCCCGGGTCGCGTAGGTCACCTCGGCGGCCAGGTACTCCGGCGCGCCGGCCAACGGCGAGCCGAGCAACGGATCGGCGTCAATCAGGGCCAACAGCTCCAGGGCGAGGCTGCCGTACCGCTCCAGCAGATGCTCGACCACGCCGACCGGCGCCCCGTGCCGGCGGGCCAGGTCCGCCCGGTCCCGCCACATCGCCGAGTAGCCGTCGGCACCGAGCAACGGCAGGTCGGCCGTACGCGACCGCGGCGCCGCGCCGAGCCGGCGGGCCGCCCGGTTCACCACGTCCGCGGCCATCACCCGGTACGTCGTGTACTTGCCCCCGGCGACCAGCAGCAGCCCGAGCATCGGCTCGATCACCGCGTGTTCCCGGGACAGCTTGGAGGTGGAGTCCGCCTCGCCGGCCAGCAACGGTCGCAGACCCGCGTACACGCCTTCGATGTCGGCGGTGGTCAGCGGCCGGTCCAGGATGGTGTTGACCTGTGCCAGCAGGTACTCGATGTCCCGGGCGGAGGCCGCGGGGTGGGAGCGGTCCAGCCGCCAGTCGGTGTCGGTCGTACCGATGATCCAGTGCCCACCCCAGGGAATGACGAAGAGCACGCTGGTGGCGGTCCGCAGGATCAGCCCGGTCTCGCCGGTGATCGCCGATCGGGGCACCACCAGGTGCACGCCTTTCGAGGCCCGGACCCGAACCCGGGGGCGTAGCCCGACATCGTCGAGCATCCGCGACATGTCGTCGCTCCACACCCCGGTCGCCGCGATCACGGTGCGGGCCCGTACCTCGAACTCGGCGTCCGGGGAGTCGGCCGGCGCCTCCAGGTCCCGAACCCGAACCCCGGTCACCTCGCGGGCCTGCCGGATCAGACCGACGGCGCGGGCGCTGTTAACCACGGTCGCGCCGAGGCTGGCCGCGGTCCGGGCGAGGGTGACCACCAGCCGGGCGTCGTCGACCTGGCCGTCGTAGTAGCGGATCGCGCCGGCCAGCTCCTCCGCCTTGAGGCTCGGGAAGGTCCGGCGGGCCCCCTCCCGGGTCAGGTGCCGGTGCAGCGGCATGCCTCGGCCGCCGCCGAAGACACCGGCGAAGGCGTCGTACGCCGCCACCCCCGCGCCGTAGTAGGAGCGGCGCAGCATCCGGGCCGGCAGGTCCCGGAGCCCGCCGCCGGGCAGCGGGACCAGAAACGGCACCGGGCGGACCAGGTGCGGCGCGAGCCGGGTGGCCAGCAGGCCCCGCTCGGTGAGCGCCTCGTGGACCAGGCCGAACTCGAGCTGTTCGAGGTAGCGCAGGCCACCGTGGATCAGCTTGCTGGACCGGCTGGAGGTGCCGGCCGCGTAGTCGCGCGCCTCGACGAGGGCGACCTTCAGGCCACGGGAGGCGGCGTCCAGAGCGGCGCCAGCGCCGGTGACTCCGCCGCCAATGATCAGGACATCGAAGTGCTCGACCGCCAGGCTGCGCAGGTCGGCGGTGCGCCGTTGCGGAGAGAGCTGGCTGGCCGTCGCTCGGGACACATTCGGGTCTCGCACGCCTCCACGGTAGCCCTCCCCGTCTCGGCCAGGGCAGTAGCGCATTCCGGGACACTCCGTCCCACCGCCGACCGACGGTGGTTCACCGTCGTACGGTGTGCCGGTGCAGCCCGGACCCTGGCCAGCCCACCCCCTCCCGAGCCCGGCCGGCCCACCGCGGGGCAGCCCGGTGCCGGTGGTCGCCGCCGTCTTCCTCGGCCTGTGGATCGTCGGCCTCACCGTGGTCACCCAACTCGGCGGCTGGTTGACCGACCAACTCCTCCTCCTGGTCGGCGTGGACCGGCTGGTCTGGCTCTGGCCGGTGACCACCGTCGCGGTGGTGGTCCTGGCCGGCATCCCCACCCTGCTGCTCGCCCTGCTGCCCCGCTCCCGGGTGGTTCGCACCGTCGGCCAGCTCTGGCTGGTGGGGCTGCTGGTGTTCGGCGCGCTGAGCCTGCCGCGGGTGCTGCCACCGGTGCAGCACGAGGCGTATCTGGCGACGCTCGCCGGCACGGCCGGGCTGGCCGCCCTGGTCATCCACCGGCTGGTCAGTCACCGGATCGCGCCGAGGGGCCCGGAGGGCGAGCCGGGCTGGCACCGACGGCGCGCCCCACGCCCCACCCCGGTGACGCTGCTGGGGCTCACGGGCGGGCTGGCCCTGCTGTTGCCGTGGGTCTGGGTTGGTGCGCTCGGTGGGCTGCTGGAGACGCTGCTCGCCGCGCTCGCCGCCGCGGCCGTCGGTGGGTTGGCAGCCGCGCTCCTGCCCGCCGCGTTCTGGTCCCGCCGCAGCGCCGACACTCCGCACCGACCGGGCCGGCTGGTGCTGGTAGACGGTCTGGTGGCCGGCGTCGTTCTGCTGCTGCTCGGGGCGGGAGTCGGGCAGTCCGGCGCCCAGCTGCCGCTGCTGCTGACGCTGCCGCCGGCCGGGTTCGCGCTGGCGGCGTTGGCCGCCGCCGCCCGGCGGAGCGCGACCGGCGTCGGGCCCGCCACCGCGGGGTTGGTGGGGCTGAGCGTCTTCGGCCCGCTCGCCTGGGCCGACCCGGAGGAGGTCAGCCTGGTGCTGGCCACCGCCCGGGACGTGCCCTTCTGGGTGGCGGTCGCTGCCGGTGCCGGCTGCACCGTCGCGGTCCTGCTCGCCCTCGGGTACGGGGTGGTGCTCGTCCGACGTCCGGGCGCCCGACCCAGTCGGACGGTGGCCGGGGTGGCGGCGGCCACCCTGCTGGTGGCGACCGGGGCGGTGGCCGTCGGGCCAGGGCAGCCCGGGCTGCACGGTGAACGGCTCTTCGTGGTGCTCCGGGAGCAGGCCGACCTGAGCGACGTACCCGCCGCCACCGGGCGGGCCGGTCGTGATCGCCGGGCCGCCGAGGTCTACCGGCGGCTGGTGGAGACCGCCGAGCGGACGCAGGCCGGCCTGCGCCGGGAGCTGCGCCGCTTCCGGCTGGACCACACGCCCTACTACCTGGTCAACGCGATCGAGGTCGACGGCGGGCCGCTGGTGCGGGCCTGGCTGGCAGGCCGTTCCGAGGTGGATCGGGTGCTGGTCAGCCAGCGGGTCCGCCCCCTGCCCGCGCCCGCCCCCATCACCCGGGGAGACGCCGCGCCGCCGCCGGGCGTGGCCTGGAACATCCGGCTGATCGGCGCCGACCGGGTCTGGTCGGAGCTGGGGATCACCGGTACGGGGGTGACCGTGGGCAGCTCCGACTCGGGGGTGGATGGCACCCATCCGGGGCTGGCGGCCGGCTTCCGCGGCGGGGACGACTCGTGGTTCGACCCCTGGAACGCCACCTCGGCCCCGCGGGACCGGGGCGGGCACGGCACCCACACCCTCGGCAGCGCGGTGGGGCGGGACGGGGCCGGGGTCGCCCCCGGCGCCACCTGGACCGGCTGCGTCAATCTGGACCGTAACCTCGGCAACCCCGCGCTCTATCTGGACTGCCTCCAGTTCATGCTGGCGCCCTTCCCTATCGGCGGGGATCCGTTCCGCGACGGTCGCCCACACCGCGCGCCGGAGATCCTCACCAATTCATGGGGCTGCCCCGCGCTGGAGGGCTGTGATTCCGGGGCGCTGCAGCCGGCCGTTGCCGCCCTGTCCGCTGCGGGGATCCTCATGGTGGTCGCCGCCGGCAACACCGGGCCCCGCTGCCGCTCAATCGAGGATTCCCCGGCTTTCCACCCGGATGTCCTGACTGTCGGCGCGGTTGACCAGCGGCGACGGGTGGCCGACTTCTCCTCGCGCGGCCCGGGGCCCGGCGGTGTCGCCAAACCGGACCTGGTCGCCCCGGGCGCCGACGTGCTCAGCGCGCTGCCGGGTGGCGGGTACGGCGCGCTCAGCGGCACGTCGATGGCGACTCCGCAGGTGGCCGGGGTGGCGGCGCTGATGTGGTCGGCGAATCCGGCGTTGATCGGCGATCTACCTCGGACGCGCCAGATCCTGACCGAGACCGCCACCGCGGTCCGGGTCAGTGGCGACCGGTGCGGCGACGAGGCGCATGTCGCAGGCGCCGGCCTGGTGGACGCGTACGCCGCGGTCCGCGCCGCCCGCGGCTGAGCGTCGTACGTAGGCCGGGGCTTCTGACGGCTGGGCCGGCCCGCTCCGGCCGCCCGGTAGGCGAAGGCGGGTCGCGGCGGCAGGCGGGTCGCGTCGGCGGGCGGGCGGGCGGCGGGGAACTTTCTTAACAACAGTGTTCCGGTGGCCTAGGGTCAGCGTCCATGGATCTGTTGGTCACCGAGCTGACGCCGGAGCAGCTGCCGACCGTGATCGAGCTGTGCGGCCGGTCCCTGGATCTGCCGGACGACGCCGCCGAGGCGGGGGCCATCGTGGCGACGCTCTGGCCGCGGGCGGTTACCAGCCGCCCCGTCGTCGCGCTGGGCGCCTACCGGGAGGACCGGCTCATCGGCGTACTGCTCGGCTCGCTCTCCACGCCGGGCAGCCCGGCCGCGCATGTGGACCTGGTCGCGGTGGGGCCGGCGCACCGCCGGCGGGGGGTGGCGCGGGCGCTGGTGTCGCGCGCCGAGCAACAGTTCGCCGGGCTCGGGGCGAGGGAGGTACGGCTGGCGGGCAACCCGCCGTACTATGCCTGGCCCGGTATTGATGTGCGCTACACGCCGGCGATCTGTGCGGCGGAGGCGCTCGGGTACGCCCGGGACAGTACGGCCTGGAACATGACCGCCGACCTCTGCGGCGCCGAGAGCCCGGCGCTACGGACGACGGCACCGGCGGAGCAGCGGCTGGCCGGTCTGGGGGTGACGGTACGGCGGGCGGAGCCGGCGGATCTGCCGGCGCTGACGGCGTTCGTGTCGGGGACCTTCGACGGCACCTGGGCCGCGGAGGTGGCCGAGTCGATCGGCCGGGACCGGGCCGGCTGCCACCTCGCCGAACGCGACGGCGACCTTCTCGGCTTCGCCGCCTGGGGTTCATCCCGGCCGGGTTGGTTCGGCCCGATGGGCACCGCGCCGGCCGCGGCCGGGTCCGGGATCGGTGGGGTGCTGCTGCGTCGCTGCCTCGCCGATCAACGGGCCGCGGGGATCATCCAGGCGCAGATCGGCTGGGTGGGGCCGGTTCGGTTCTACTCGGGCAGCGCAGGTGCCTGGATCGAGCGGGTCTTCTTCGGGTACCGGCGGAGCCTCGGGGAGCAATAACCGACGAATGGGATAGATCATCCGATAGCGTCATTCGCCCCCATTAGCCGGCAACGGCCCCTACCGTTTCGGTGGAGGAGGCCCACATGACGACGGACGACGAACAGCCCGGGCCGCCGTTGCCCTATGACCGCCTCGACGTCGGCGATGCCGAGCAGCAGGCGGAGATGGACGGCGCCGATGAGCCGCCCGCCGACGAACCGGTGCCGGTCGTGGACGAGCCGGTCCCGGCACCCCAGCCGTACGACCAGACGCAGAAGCGGCGCAACCAACGGCCGTTGCCAACGTAGCCGCGCAAAGGGGCGGGCCGCTGAGCGGCCCGCCCCTCCGGTCTCGCGAAACTGGACTCAGAAGTCCATTTCCCCGCCGCCCGGGCCAGCCGGGGCAGCCGGGGTCTTCTCCGGCTTGTCCGCCACAACGGCCTCGGTGGTGAGGAAGAGCGCCGCGATCGACGACGCGTTCTGCAGCGCCGAACGGGTCACCTTGGCCGGGTCGATGATGCCCGCGGCCATCAGGTCCACGTAGCCACCGGTCGCGGCGTTCAGGCCGTGGCCGGCCTCGATGCCACGGACGTGCTCGACGACGACGCCACCCTCAAGGCCGGCGTTGACGGCGATCTGCCGCAGCGGGCCGTCCAGCGCGATCTTGACGATCTGGGCGCCGGTCGCCTCGTCACCGGTCAGGTCGAGCTTGTCGAAGGCGGTCTTGCCGGCCTGCACCAGCGCGACGCCACCACCCGGGACGATGCCCTCCTCGACGGCAGCCTTCGCGTTGCGAACGGCGTCCTCGATGCGGTGCTTGCGCTCCTTCAGCTCGACCTCGGTGGCCGCGCCAACCTTGATCACCGCAACGCCGCCGGCCAGCTTGGCCAGCCGCTCCTGCAGCTTCTCCCGGTCGTAGTCGGAGTCGCTCTTGTCGATCTCGGCCCGGATCTGGTTGACCCGGCCCTGGATCTGCTCGGCGTCGCCGGCACCGTCGACGATCGTGGTCTCGTCCTTGGTCACCACGACCTTGCGGGCACGACCCACCATGTCGAGGCTGACGGCGTCCAGCTTGAGGCCGACCTCCTCGCTGATGACCTGGCCACCGGTGAGGATGGCGATGTCACCGAGCATGGCCTTGCGGCGGTCACCGAAGCCCGGGGCCTTGACGGCGACGGACTTGAAGGTGCCCCGGACCTTGTTGACGACCAGGGTCGCCAGGGCCTCGCCCTCGATGTCCTCGGCGATGATCAGCAGCGGCTTGCCCGACTGCATGACCTTCTCCAGGATCGGGAGCAGGTCCTTGACCGAGGAGATCTTGCTGTTGACGATCAGGATGTAGGGGTCGTCAAAGACGGCCTCCATCCGCTCCGGGTCGGTCATGAAGTACGCGGAGATGTAGCCCTTGTCGAAGCGCATACCCTCGGTGAGCTCGAGCTCCAGGCCGAAGGTGTTGCTCTCCTCGACGGTGATGACGCCTTCCTTGCCGACCTTGTCCATCGCCTCGGCGATGATCTCGCCGACGCTGGGGTCACCAGCGGAGATGGAGGCGGTGGAGGCGATCTGCTCCTTGGTCTCGACGTCCTTGGCGAGCTTCAGCAGCTCCTCCGAGACGCTGGCGACCGCGGTCTCGATGCCCCGCTTCAGGGCCATCGGGTTGGCGCCGGCGGCCACGTTACGCAGGCCCTCACGGACCATGGCCTGGGCCAGGACGGTCGCCGTCGTCGTGCCGTCACCGGCGACGTCGTCGGTCTTCTTCGCGACCTCCTTGACCAGCTCAGCGCCGATCTTCTCGTACGGGTCCTCGAGCTCGATCTCCTTGGCGATGCTCACACCATCGTTGGTGATGGTGGGAGCGCCCCACTTCTTCTCGAGCACGACGTTACGGCCCTTGGGGCCGAGGGTCACCTTCACAGCGTCAGCGAGCTGGTTCATGCCCCGCTCGAGGCCGCGGCGAGCTTCCTCGTCGAACGCGATCATCTTGGCCATACGGCGTTGTCCTCCTGGACACTCGCGGGCCACCCGAGAGAGTGTCCCGGATGGGCCGCCTGGTTACGCACCTTCAGACGTCGCCACCTGGCGACGGCGACGTCCGTCGGCCGGGCCGGATAGCCCGCGACGACCGGCCAACTGCCGCACCCGCGTCCTGCGACGCCGCTGCAACCGTGGCCCTCCCGCCCCGACCATTGGCACTCACGGTATGCGAGTGCCAATGACCTGTTTAGCACTCCCCCTTGCCGAGTGCAAGCACGATCGCCCAGGGCAGTCGACTTCCACCGGCCGCCGAACGACCCTCACCAGCCCCTCGTACACCGACCATGCGGCAGCAACGGCAACGAGCCCCACCTGCTTCCTCAGGTAGGGCTCGTTCTTCCTCAGGTAGGGCTCGGAAGGTGACAGTGCGGCGAGAGCCGGGCACGAACGAACAGCAGCCGGGGCCCAACGGGCGGCAGGCGGGCAGGCACAGCGGGCCGGCGGGCGGCACGCACGGCGGAGCAACGTCACCCAGCCACACGCGGGCCGCGCCAGCCCGAGCCGATCGGCTGGGCGGCGACAATATGAGGGACGACCGTTACGCCGGTCGCCCCCGAGGCAGCGCCGGCCGCTCAGGCGACGACGCGCACCCGTTCGGCCTGCGGGCCCTTCTGACCCTGGGCGATCTCGAACTCCACCCGCTGGCCATCGTCCAGCGCCTTGTAGCCGTCCATCTCGATAGCAGAGAAATGAACGAAGACGTCCTGCCCCCCGTCAACGGCGATGAAGCCGTAGCCCTTTTCGGCGTTGAACCACTTCACGGTGCCCTGTGCCACGGTGCACTTCCTAACTCTGCGCGACTCCACTCACCCCGGCCGAGCCGGCACGCCGGCCGGCGGGTGGCACCGGTTCGACGATCGGCGACGGCCGCTGAACCGGTGACCGAAATCGCACGCTACACGAGGCGTGACGACGGCGCACGACCACAAATCGGACATGCGGCGAGCGAGTTCCATCGTCGAGCATCGTTATGATAGATAACCGACATGACGAGCGATCCCGCCCCGGGGCCGGCATCGACCCGGCGGGCGCGGGTCCGTCGGGTCCGGCCAGCCGACGCCGCCCGAATGCGGGCGCTGCGGCTGGAGATGCTCGCCGACGCACCGCTGGCCTTCCTGGAGACGCTTGCCGACGCGGCGGCCCGCCCCCACGCCGACTACGCGGCGCGCATCGCGTACACCGCGACGGGCAGCACCAACGCGCAGTTCGTCGCGGACCCGAGCGGCCGGCTGGTCGGACATGCCGGGGGCACGGCGACTCCGGACGAACCGGGGCTCACCGTCATCTTCGCCGTTTACATCACCCCGTCCTGGCGGCGCAGCGGACTGCTCCCCGACCTGATCGACGCGGTGGCCGACTGGTCCCGCGCCTGCGGTCGTCCGGAGCTGATGCTGGAGGTCGTGGTCGGCAACGAGCGGGCCTACCGGGCGTACCGCCGGTTGGGGTTCGTCGACACCGGCCGCCGCCTTCCGCACCCGACGATCCCGACCCTCACCGAGCTGCAGATGCGCCGCCCGGCCTGAACGACGCGGTACGACACCGAACGCGTGCGGTATGACCCCGAACGGGTCCGGTACGACCCCGAACGGGTCCGGTACGACCCCGAACGGGTCCGGTACGACCCCGAACGGGTCCGGGCCACCGACCCGAACACCGATCGGCGGGCCCGGCCAGGGGGTGCACCCGGTGCCGCCCGGACCGCAGCCGCACTGGTCTCCGGGAATGTCGCTGGCGTCGATGTCCGGCTAGGCTGAACGCCGCCCGCTCCACGAGCGTCCTTAGTAGGAGGTGACCGTGCCCAGCAGTAACCCGGCTACGGAAGATCAACAGCAGCCCCATTCATCCGCGATAGACAACGGTGTGCCACATTCCGCCCGGATCTACGACTACTGGCTCGGGGGTAAGGACAACTTCGCCGCTGACCGGGCCGTCGCCGAGGCCCTGATATCGGCGATCCCGACCGTGCGGTCCATGGCCGCCGAGAACCGTCGATTTGTCCACCGGGTGGCCCGCTACCTGGTCGGACAGGCCGGCGTGCGGCAGTTCCTGGACGTCGGCACCGGCATCCCCACCAGTCCGAATCTGCACGAGGTAGCCCAGGAGATCGCTCCGGATACCCGGGTGGTCTATGTCGACAATGACCCCATCGTCCTGGCCCACGCCCGAGCCCTGATGATCAGCACTGAGCAGGGGCGCAGCGAGTACATCCACGCCGACCTGCGTGAGCCGGAGTTGATTGTCAACCACCGGAAACTACGCGAGGTACTTGACCTCAACCGGCCAGTCGCCCTGACGGTTATCGCGATCCTGATGCTGCTCGAGGACGCCGAGGACCCGTGGCGCAAGATCCGCGTACTGATGGACGCCCTGCCGTCCGGTAGCTACGTGGCGATCACCCACCCGACCGGCGACTTCAACCCGGAAGCCGTCAAGACGGCCATGGACGCTGTCGTTGACAGCGGCATGACCCTCGTGCCCCGCAGCCGCGACGAGGTGGCCCGATTCTTCGCGGGTTGGGAGCTGGTGGAGCCGGGAATCGTCCCGGTGGCGGCCTGGCATCCCGACGACGGCCCGCCCACCGACCCGCACGCCGCCTACTACTGGGCCGGCATCGCTCGCAAGCCCTAGCTCCTTCGCCGCTGAGGTCGCGTCGGAGCGCCGGGCTGCCGGGCTGCCGGGCTGCCGGGCTGCCGGGCTGCCGGGCGGACAACGCCGCGAAGGAGTCGTCCGCCCGGAAGTGCCCGCTGGTGCAGATCCGGGCCGTCCGGCCGGAGCCGGGCCTGCGCGCCCCGCAGCCCCGAGGGGTGGGTCTTACTCAGACGTGGCGACGGCTCTGCACAATGCGGAACCGGTTGGCGACGTAGGCACCGTCGGTGAGAGCCGCGTTGGCCGCCGGGTTCGCGCCGCTGCCATGGAAGTCGGAGAAGGCCGCCGACTGGTTCACGAAGACGCTTCCGGTCAGGTTCGCCGACAGGTGCACCCCGACCTCGACCGCCGCCGCCTCGGCCGCGTCCAGCACCGCGTCCTCAGTCGAGTAGACCGCCGCGGTCAACGCGCCCTGCTCACCCACCGTGGTGCGCAGGAGCTCCAGGCTGTGCTCGGTCGAGTCGGTCCCGATCACGAACGAGATCGGGCCGAACCACTCCCGGGTGTAGGTGGCGGTGTCGTCGGCGTGCAGTCGGACGATGGTCGGCGTCCGGACCACCGCACCGGGGAAGGCCGGGTGGGTGACGGTACGGGACTCCAGCACCGACTCACCGACCTTGGTCACCTCGTCCAGCCGCTCCAACACCCCGTCGTTGACGATCGCGCCGGTCAACTCCACGCTGCGCGCCGGATCGGCGGTGAGCTTGCCTACCGCCGCCGCGATACCGGCCGCCACCTCGGCGAAGCTCTTGTGCCCCTGGTCGGTCTCGATGCCGTCCCGGGGAATCAGGATGTTCTGCGAGGTGGTGCACATCTGGCCGCTGTAGAGGGTCAGCGTGAAGCCCAGGTTGCGGCACATCCCGCCGAAGTCGTCGGTGGAGTCGATGACCACCGCGTTCAAGCCGGCCTTCTCGGTGTAGACCTGCGCCTGCCGGGCGTTGGCCTCCAGCCAGTCGCCGTACTCGGAGGAGCCGGTGAAGTCGACGATCCGTACCGCCGGATGCTGGGCCAGCGTGGAGGCGAGCTTCTCGCCCGGTGCCTCGGGGGCGAGCTGCACCAGGTTCGGGTCGAAACCGGCCTCGGCGAGCACCTGGCGGGCGTACCGCACCGTGATCGCGAGCGGCAGCACCGCGCGCGGGTGCGGCTTGACGATCACCGGGTTGCCGGTGACCAGCGAGGCGAAGAGCCCCGGGTACGAGTTCCAGGTCGGGAAGGTGTTGCAGCCGATCACCAGCGCGACGCCCCGCGGCACCACGTGGAAGGTCTTGGTCATCCGCAGCGGGTCGCCCTTGCCCGCCGCCTTCTCCCAGCCGGCCGTGCCCGGGTGCCGGGTCATCTCCGCGTACGCGTAGGCGAGCGCCTCCAACGCCCGGTCCAGCGCGTGCGCACCGCCCGCCTGGAAGGCCATCACGAACGCCTGCCCGCTGGTGAACTGCACCGCGTTGGCCAGCTCGAAGACGTTGCGGTGCAGCCGATCCAGGATCTCCAGACAGACGCCCACCCGGGCCTGGGGCCCGGCGTCCCGCCACGACGGCAGCGCCGTGGTGGCGGCGGCGGTGAGGTGGTCGGCGCTCGCGTGCGGGTAGCCGACTCCCAGGTCGACGCCGAAGGGGCTGACCTCGGTCTGGACCGTGCTCCCGGCGCCGGCCTGGTCCAGGGGAAAGTCACGACCGAGGTACGCCTCGAAGGCCGCCTTGCCGTCGTCGGCGGCGGTCTCGCCGTACACCCGCGGGCTGGGCGACTCCGGGTAGGCGGACCAGTACCCGCGCTGCGAGATGGCGGTCAGCGCCCGGTCGAGGGTCTCGGCGTGCCTGTCGTACAGGGGGTGCGGGGTCTCCGTCATGCCCGACATCATGCAACAGATGTCAGCACGATCAGTAGGGCCGCGTCACAGATCAGATCGTCAACTGCCAGTTGGTCCAGTGGTCCGCGACCCGGAACCCGAGCTGCTCGTTGATGGCGATCATGTGGTCGTTGGCGGCGGCGTTGAAGGTGTTGATAACCCGCACCGCCGGTTCGTGGGACCGCAGGTACCGCAGGTTCTCGAGCTTGACGAGCAGGCCGAGGCGGTGCCCCCGGTGCTCCGGGTCCACGATCGTGATCTGCTGGAGCGCGTGCCAGTCGACGGTGGCCGCCACGTCGAGCATGGTCCACCCGACGAGCCGGCCGGAAGCCCGGTGCCGTACTCCGGTGTGGTAGCGACGTTTGCCGCGCGCGTCCAGGGCGACGTCGGTGGCCCGGACCCGCTCGACGTCGTACCGCTCCGGCTCCCACGCCAGGTCCCCCATCGGCGCGTCGGCGATGAGGCGCCCCTCGAGGTAGGCGACATCGGCCTGGTACTCCGCCGGGGTGTGACCCCGCCAGAACACCAGCTGGTAGTCGGTGGCCCGGTCCTGGGCCTCAGCCAGCAGGCGGGCCAGCGCCGCGGGGTCGAGCTGGTCGAGGTCCAGCCGGCGGCGGACGTCGGCCAGCACGGAGTCCGCCCCGAGCGTCCGGGCGAAGGCGGCACCGGCCGCCACCGTGTCCAGGGTCATCGCGGTCAGCCGCTTGCGCCGGTGTTCCCGGGCCACCTCGACCGCGCGGTCGAAGAGTGCCCGCCCGACGCCCCGGCGCCGAGCGGCCGGATGCACCGTCAGGTCGACGAAGACGTTCTCGGTGTTGTCCAGCTGCGGCAACTCCAGGGTGACCAGGCCGGCGGCCGTACCGTCGAGGTGGGCCAGCAGGTGCACCGGCGCGTCGCCCGGCATCGGATGCCGCACGGACCCGATGAACCGCTGCGGGCAGAAGAGCGGAAAGTCAGGCAGATCAACGGCGGATGCGGCCGCCTCGATCTGGACCGCCGCGGCGATCGCCCGGTCGTCGGCGGGGCCGAAGGGGGTGATGGTGATGCCCATGCCCGCAGCCTCCACCACGAGGCGTTAGCCGGTCCAGCCATTTATCGACGGATCGGATCTTCGCAACCAGGCAGGAATCCAGGGCTGCCGCAGCAGAAATTTGGGGTGGTCGGGAGGGACTCCCACACAGCGCCGCTGGCGCTGGGTCGAAAGAACAAGTCTCCGGCGAGAGCCCTCCCGCATTAGCTATTTTTCGCCATGAAAAACCGGACGTCAAGCCCGCACGGGCAGGTTTCACGCAGTCCGGGCCTCATCAATCAGTAGATGACGTATCAACCCATCAGTCCGGCGTCCCGGGCCGCCCGCAGCGACGCCTTGATCCGGTGGCTCGGGCCCGCCTGATCCGCCACCGCGTCCAGGGTCTTGAGCCCCTCACCGGTATTGAAAATCACCGTCTCGGCGGTCGGGTCGAGCCGGCCGGACTCGACGAGCTTTCGCAGCACCGCCACGGTCACCCCGCCGGCGGTCTCGGCGAAGACCCCGGCGGTACGGGCGAGCAGTCGGATCCCGGCCCGGATCTCGTCGTCGTCGGCCGCCGCCATCCAACCGCCGGTACGGCGGACCGACTCCAGGGCGTACGGGCCGGCCGCCGGGTCACCGATGTTCAACGACTTGGCGATGCCGGTCGGCTTGACCGGGTTGATGGTGTCACTGTCGGCGTGCAGTGCGGCGGCAATCGGGCTACAGCCCGCCGACTGCGCCCCGAACACCCGCCAACCGCCGGCCGGCGCCTCGACCAGGCCAATCTCGACCAGCTCGGCGAACGCCTTGTCGACCTTCGTCAGCAGCTCACCGGAGGCCATCGGAATCACCACCTGGGCGGGGATCCGCCAGCCGAGCTGCTCGGCCACCTCGTAGCCGAGCGTCTTCGAGCCCTCGGCGTAGTAGGGCCGCACGTTGACGTTGACGAAGGCGGTGTCCTCGAACTCGTCGGTCTCCACCAGTTCGCCGCAGAGCCGGTTCACGTCGTCGTACGACCCGTCGATCGCGACCAGGTCCCCGCCGTACACGGCGGTGGTGAGCACCTTGCCCTGCTCCAGGTCACTGGGGATGAACACCACCGACGGGGCGCCGGCGCGGGCGGCGTGCGCGGCGACCGAGTTGGCCAGGTTCCCGGTGGAGGCGCAGGCGAACCGGGTGAAGCCCAACGACCGGGCGGCGGTCAGCGCCACCGACACCACCCGGTCCTTGAACGAGTGGGTCGGGTTGGCGCTGTCGTCCTTGACCCAGAGCGGCGCGGTGAGGCCCACCTCGGCGGCCAGCCGCGGGGCCGCGACCAGCGGAGTGAAGCCCGGGTCGAGGGTGACCCGGGTGGACGGGTCCTGACCGACCGGCAGCAGCGGCGCGTACCTCCAGATGTTGCGCGGGCCGGCCTCGATCTGCTCGCGGGTGATGGCGGCCAGCGCGGCGGGGTCGTGGTCGACCTCCAGCGGGCCGAAGCACTCGTAACAGGCGTGCTGGGCGATGAGCGGGTACCGGGCCGAACAGGCGCGGCAGACCAGGGCGCGGGCCGGGCTGGCGGCGGGGTCGATCCCGAACGGGGCGAGGGTGGACGTCATCTCGAGATTCCTCTCATCTGCCCCCGCGTCGCACTCTGCGGCGGGGCCGGAATTGGCACCTGCCCCGCCAGTCACTCTGGGTGATCAGGTGGGGTGGTTGCCGGGGCGTCTTCGGGCCGTGTCCCTCAGCCCCTCTGGATGAGGCATTCAGTTGTGCGGCCGAGTGTAAGCCGGCGACGACGGCCGATGACCACTCGGTCCCACCCTGTGGCGAAATGTGATTCACCCCGCAGTAGCGGCGAGCCACCGCTCGACCCGGCCCGCCACGACGACGGCCACCGCACTACTCACCGTGACGGCCGGGACGGTCGTGAACGCTGGCATCGCCCGGGACCGTTCTCGGGCGGTGGCCGGGTCGTTTCCTGACGTTCCCGGTGGGTTGCTTCCTGACGTTCCCGGTGGGTTGGCGGTGGCCGGGCACCAGCGACCAGTTCGCTCCGCACACTGTCGAGCTGCCCCACCTGTGCGCCTGCTATCCCCGGTTTCACCACTCGGGCAGGCACGCGACTGCGAGTGCCAGTGATTGACAATCTAATTTTTCCAATGGACGATCGATCGATGACCGGCGGCATCAACTACCTGGACGAGCCGGACCGCGTCGCCGCCGCGCTACCACCACTACGCCGGCAGCTACTCGGAAGACTGCGGGTACCGGCCTCAGCGACACAACTCGCGGCAAGCCTGCGCATCCCCCGCCAACGGGTGAACTACCACCTGCGCGCGCTTGAGGCGATCGGCCTCGTCGAGCTGGTCGAGGAACGACAGCGACGCGGCTGCACGGAGCGGATCATGCGCGCCAAGCCGGGCGTGCTCGTGGTCAACCCGACCCTGATGGGTGTGGACGAGAACGTGCCCGAGCCTGACGGTGCGCTCGCCGACCAACACTCGGCCGAACACCTGGTCGGAGTTGCGGCCGCCGCGGTGCGCGACGTCGCCCGCATGCAGGTCCGGGCGACGGAGTCCGGCAAACGCCTGCTCACGTTCACAATCGAGACACACGTCCGGTTCGCCGACCCCGCCGCGGCACACCAGTTCACCGAGGAAGTCACCACGCTCATCACACAGATGGCGACCACATACGACACTGAGGGCGGCCGTCCGTACCGAGTGGTTGCTGCCGGATACCCGGCACCGGCAACGGAGGCACCAACGATTCAATGAATACCCCAAAGATCGAAATTACGGTTTACACCACCCTCGACGCTGCTTGGCAAGCATTGCGGGACACCGAGACCCTCCGCCGATGGCACGGCTGGGATACCGACGAGATCGCCGAGGAAATTCAATCTATCTACTTCACCGACGTCACCGTAGATGACCAGAGACGCGTGCTCGTCGCCAACGGCGGCGACCGCTTCGAGGTGCACCCGCAGCCCGACGGAGTGCGCGTCACACTCACCCGTGCGCCACTGTCGGGAGACCCGGAATGGGACGCCTACTACGACGACATCACCGAGGGGTGGATCTCGTTCCTCCAACAGCTGCGCTTCGTACTCAGCCACCACACCAGCGGCACTCGACGTACTCTCTTCTTCTCCAACCAGCACATCCACTCCAGCACTGTCGTTGACCGGCTAGGCCTGACCGGCGTGGCGGCAACACCAGCCGGCAGCCCCTACACCGCCACCGTCGTTGGCGGCAGGACAACGGGCACCGTCTGGTTTCGGTCGACCCATCAACTCGGACTGACCATCGACGCCTGGGGACCAGGGCTGCTGGTGCTCGCGGGAAACGCACCATCGCAGACCGATCCAGCGGGATCCGCGACGGCCATTCTCAACACCTACAACCTCGACGACACCGCGTTCGGTCAGGTCTCCGAGCAATGGTCAGCGTGGTGGGCCAGGCACACGCGCTGACGTGCGTACCACAACAGCCAGAGGAATGAACACATGACGAGCCAAGACAAGGTAGGCACAATCGCGGGCTTCGACCTCACCGTGCAGAACGCGGACGGCGTCCGTGACTTCTACGCGGATGTGGTCGGCTGGAAGCCGGAGCCGCTGAGTATGGGCGCCTACGACGACTACATGATGCTTGCGCAGGATGGCAACCCGGTCGCTGGCATCTGCCACGCCAAAAGCAGCAACGCTGACCTGCCGCCGCAGTGGATCACCTACATCGCGGTCAGCGACCTTTCCGCGAGCCTGGCCCGGGTGACTGAGAAAGGTGGCGAGGTCGTACGGCAGCCCAATGGCACCGGCCCGGGCGGGTTCGCACTGATCAAGGACCCTGCGGGCGCGGTCGTTGCGCTGATGCAGAACCCACACACCAGCTGAGCCGCTGGTCGCACGCCGAACGACCTGGTTGCCAGCCGACTTTAACGGCGACAACTGGCTCGACCGTGTCGTCTGGAAGACCTGGGTGTCCGCGCTGAGCGCAGCCGTCGACGAGTGGACGGCGGCGAACCCGTGTCACCCGGTCTCGTGCCGGAGGCGGCGGCCCGGCGAGCCGGCATCGCCGATCGTCGGTTGATCGAAGCGCTCATCACCGACGCAGGGCTTGTCCTCGCGACCCGACGCGTGAACAACCCGCACCGGGTCTCGAGCATTGAGACCGAAACAGCGGTCACTACCCGGGCCTGCTCCGAGGTACGTCCGGTCGTGGTGGGGCTGACGAAACGTACCCATGTGGATAGGGTCGACAGCATCATCCACGTCGGACACGGTCCGCTGCTGTCACGGCCGGGACAGGCGCATTGGTCGAGTCGCCTTGCTCGCGGGGGTGCGACCGTTCGGGATAGCTCGAGCCGCCAGCAGGGGTAGCGACCCGGGTACCCGCCCGTCCTGAAGGAAAGCGAAGCGAGACATGCCGATGGTCAGCGAACTCTCGCCTGCGGTGCGGTTGCATCAGGTCACCAAGGTTTTCGGTGACCCGAGGGCGGGGACGGTGGCGCTGCGTGCGGTCACCGCTGACTTTGCCGCTGGTAGTTTCACCGCCCTGATGGGTCCCTCGGGCTCGGGTAAATCCACGCTGCTGATGTGCGCGGCCGGCCTGACCCGACCGAGTAGCGGCGTGGTGCAGATTGCGGACCAGCGCATCGACAACGCTTCAGAGTCGGCGTTGACCCGGCTGCGGCGGGACCGGATCAGCTTCGTTTTTCAGCACTTCCAACTCATCGACTCGCTCACCGCCCTGGAGAACGTGCTGCTGCCGGCGCGGCTCGCCGGCCGTCGGGTGCGCAGCGGTGACGCGCTCGAACTTCTCGACCTGGTTGGGCTGGCAGAGCGGACCGGGCACCGGCCGGCGCAGTTGTCCGGCGGGCAGCAGCAGCGGGTGGCGATCGCCCGCGCGCTGATCACCCGGCCGACGGTGTTGTTCGCCGACGAACCGACCGGGGCGCTCGACCAGTCGGCGGGTGCGGAGGTACTGGAGCTGTTGCGTGGCCTGTGTGCCGCGCGCGGCACCACCGTCGTCATGGTCACTCACGATGCCGCTGCGGCGGCGGCCGCCGATCGGGTGCTGCTGTTGCTGGACGGGGTGCTCGTCGACGAGTTGCGGGGTGCCACCGTCGGTGAGATCTCCGACCGGGTCCTGGTGGGGCGGTGAGCGCCCGCCTGCGGTTGACCGCCGCGGACGTCCGGCTTCGCCCGGGCCGGGTCTTGGCGGTGGCGGTCGCCTGCCTCGTCACCGCCGCCATTCTCGGCGCGAACGGCCTGCTGATCGCGGTGCTGCTCGAACGCCCCAAGGTGTCCCCGCTGGGCTTGGGTGAGGTCACGGCGGTGGTGGTCCGCACGAGCGACAGCGGGGCCGTGGCACCGGCGGTTGCGCCTGACCTTGCTGCCCGTCTCACTGACGTGCCCGACGTACGGCGGGTCGTGGAGTTTCGGGGGCGCACTCTTTCCGTGGTGGCCGACGGGGCGCTCGTGGCCGGACGGGACCGGGCGGGGACCTGGGCCTGGAACTGGTCGGCGGCGGAGGCGGCCGGCTACCGGATCGAGGCCGGTACGGCACCGACCGGTTCGGACCTCGTCCTCGACCCGCACACGGCCGACCAGTTGGGGCTGCGGCCGGGCGACCAGGTCGAGACCCTGGACGGGTCCGGGCGGACGTCCCGGCGCCTGTCCGCGGTGGTGGTGCCCCCGGCCGGTGGCTCCGCCGACGCCGAGCCCACCCTGCTGCTCGCCGATGACCAGGTCGCGCGGCTGCCCGGCAGCACGCGCGCCGACGCGCTCCTGGTTACCGCCGCATCCGGCAGCGATCCGATGCGGATCCGCTCCGCCCTCGATGCCCGGCTCGGTGACGGCTACCGGGCGATCAGCGCGGAGGATTTCAGCCCCGGGCCGGCGTCGACCAGCGAGCAGCAGGTCGAGGCGAGCGTCAACCTGCTCGCGCTGCTGTTGTTCGTCCTGGTGACCTCCGCGGCTATGGTGCTCGGCACCACGCTGTCGCTGTGGATCAGCCAGCGCGGCCCCGTACTGGCGGTCCTGCGGGCGCTCGGTGTCTCCCGGCTGCGGCTGCGGCTGCTTGTCCTGGGGGACGCGGCGATGGTGGTCGCCCCGCTGGCCGTGGTGGGGGTGGTAGGTGCCGTGCCGACAGCCTGGGCGATCAGGACGGCGCTGATCCAGACCGGGATTCTGCCTCCGGATGCTCCCGCCGTACGGGCCAGCGGCGCGGGCGTGGCGATCCTGGCCGCGGCGGCCCTGCTGACCGTGCTCCTCGCCCTGACCGCCAGTGCAACGGCCGTCCGCGCTGCCGGACGGATCGACGCCGCGGAGGCGCTGCGAGCGGGTACTTCCGAGGCGAAGCGGGCCCGCCCGGTCGGCCGCCTGGTGGCCGGGCTGTCCCTGCTCGCCCTCGCCGCGGCGGCGCTGGTGGCCACCGCCGGCAAAGGGGCGGTACTCCTCGGTGCCGGGGCCACCGCCAGCGTGCTGTTCGTGGTACCCGCGCTCACCGTGCTCAGCCCCTGGCTGGCGCCGCTGTTCGTACCGGTCGCCGGGCTGCTCGCCCGACTGGCCGGCCGGGACGTCGGTCGACTCGCCGCCGCGAACCTGCGGCACTCCCCACTGCGGACCGCAGCCATCGCCGCACCGGCGTTACTCGCCGTCGGTTTGACCACCGCGCTGCTCGGCGCACCCCGAACCCTCGACGAAGGAGCCGCCCGACAGGCCGACCAACGGCTGCTCGCCGCCCAGGTGGTGGTGCCCGCCGGCACGGCCGGGTTACCCCTGTCCGCCACGGCGAATCTGCCCGCCGACCAGGCCGCCGCGATGATCACCACCACGGTGCTGCCCCGCAACGAATCCCGCTACGAGGGTCCCGTCGCCGTACCCGCCGCCGGCATCGACCCCACCGTCCTGCCCACCCTGCTCGACCTGGGCATCAACGACGGCGACCTCACCGCACTCACCGCCGACACGTTCGCCGCCGGGACCGGCACCGCCAAACAGCACGGGTGGTCGACCGGCAGCTCATACCAGCTGGAACTGGCCGACGGCCAGTCGCGCCACCTCCGCCTGATCGCCACCTACCAGCGTGAACTCGGAATCGCAGGCGTCCTGCTACCAGCCGAACTCGCCATCAGCCACACCCCTGACCCCACCCTGGACATGCTCCTACTCACCGACGACCAACACGCCTGGCAGCCCCCACCCGGCGCACGCCTACTCGACCGGCAGACCTATCTGGCGACCTTGCAACCCCGGCAGAGCACCGACAACGCCGCGATCCTGATCATCGCCCTGGTGATAGCCGGGTACGCGCTCATCTCCCTCGCGAACACCGCCAGCCTGGCCCAGGGCGACCGACACCACCAACGCCACACCCTCCGCATGATCGGCGGAAGCCGCCACCAACTACGACGACTCGTCATCACCGAAGCAACCGGCGCCACCACGATCGGTATCCTGCTCGGCCTCCTCGCCGCGCTCGCGGGGCTCACCCCGCTGGCCATCGCCGCCGGCAACGGACCCCTACCCGAACTCGACCCCCGCTGGACAATCACCGTCCCACTACTGTGCCTCTCCGCCGCCGCGACATCGGCAGCGCTCGCCGCCCGCCAGCCCCGCGATCCCGACCAATAGTCGATGGAGCTACCAGCGGAGGAGCCCAGATGAGGAGAACAACCGCCTATTCGTTAACACTTGGCGGCACCGCAGCCCTCCTGACCCTCTCGGCCACGGTTGCGTGCACGGTAGATGCGAACCAGGAAAAACCCCGCCAAATTCAGCTAGGTGAGGCCGAGGAGCTACTTTCGGAGGCCGTAGCCCTGGCACGGGACGGCAGGTTCGCCGACCTGTGCCAGACTGCCGGAAGTCGGTCGAATTGCAGGTCAATTCTCGAATTCACCACCTCTGAGGGAAAACTACCGAACGACGAGATGCCGCTCGTGGTGGACGTCAAGCGGTACCCGGCCACGGACACACGCGCGGAGCATCTGGTTTTACGCGTTCAGGGCAGGCGGGTCGATGGCGCGACCTACGAAACCGACTTCCCGGTGATACGGGCGAACGACGGAGAGGCGGTCAGCCTTTACCCCGTCTACTGGTCCGGAATGACCTTTTCCGCAGCTGCGCAAACGTGCAGCGAGCAGGTGGGAGAGGTCTGTGCCCAGACTCGGATTGATGCCCCCGCGGGGTGATCTCTACCCATGGACCGTCCTTGGCCGCACCCAAATGCCACCAAACGACACCAGTCCAACAAATTGACTACCACGGTATCCTGCCCCCACCCTTCCCATCCATTGGGGTAATATCCCTGCGTTCTACGTCACGGGAGGGAACCACATGCGTGGGAAAATCCTGGCTGGCGCCCTGATGGCGCTGGCCTTTTTCATTCCGGCAACACCGGCGGCGGCCCAGACCCCGCCACTTGGGCTGGACGAGACCTGCCAACTGGTCGAGCGCACGGTATACCAGGACGTCCGCGAGCTCGTCACCATTGATCCGGACACCGCCAACTACGCCCAGATGCGGCGCTTGGCGTACCGGCTCCTGAAGGTGGCAGAAGACGACTCGCTTGTCGATACGGATCGTAGATTACAGGAGGCGCTGAGTGGCAGTGCGGATGACCTCCGCGCCTTCCTCAAGACGGGCATATATACCACCTGGTCAACGGAGCTGCGGCTCAAGGTGAACCAGAAAATGGCGGCCGGCGGCGACAACGTGAAGGAGGCCGCGCAAGAGGCGTTGGATACCACAAGCATAGACGTCTACCTGGCTTTCCTGAACGACGGTCTGTACGTCGCACGTGAGCTTGACTGCGCCGCTCAGGCCACACCGACACCGAGCGCCACCACGACCCCCACACCGACCCCGAGCGCCACGGCCACTGATGCACCAACCCCCGCCCCCTCCGCCAGCCAGGGCGCCCCCGGCGGCGAGGGAGGCGGACTTCCCGTAACCGGCGCCAACACAACGACCGTGGCCGGCATCGGCGGCGCGCTCCTGCTCCTCGGCGGCGCGGGCTACCTGATCGGACGCCGCCGCCGTACCCGCTTCGCTTCCTGACCTAACTGCTCCACGACACCCGGCCCAATATCGCCCCGGGAAGTCGTGACCAACGAACCACACGACCAGGTGAAGCAACCGACAATGGGCCACCCGCCTCCGGTACACCGAGGCAGGTGGCCCGTTGCCAGCTCAGGCAACGGCGGAGCGACACGAAACGCACCTCGCCGTTGCTTACCCAACCAATCAGCAGTGCAACCACCACGCGCCGTGTAGCGACACCGGTCGATTCCAGCTCTCACACGCAGCTCGGCTGCCGCCCCTGAATCGACCCACAGTCCATGGTGGAACGCCGTCCGAGGGCGGGGTTTCGCTGCAGGACCGAGCGCAGTCCCAAGTACGCGACCGCGCCGACGGCCAGGAGTGCGACGGCCCGCACGTGGAGGACACGGACGCCGCTGAGTGCGTCATCGAGCAGGCCGGCTGCTGCCATACCCAGCCCCTGTACCGCGTTGTAGATCGCGTAGTAACCGCCGACGGCCCGGCCCAGGTCGGCGTCGAGCACGTCCACACACCGCCACTCTTCACCTTTTATCGAAGTTCATCGACAATCGGGGGCATGAAGGTAAGTAAGCGAGGTCTCACCCTAGTCTCCGTCATGACGGCAATCGGCCTAGCTCTACCTGGTACGACCACAGTTGACAGTTTGGCTGGACGCGCCCTGCCCATCCCCGTCGATCCCCGCGGCGTTGGCCTACGGCCATTCACGGGTCAGCCGGCCACGGCCCACCCGATCGACACCGCGGAGGTACCGCAACATCCCTTCATGGCCGCAAACGGCACCAGCAACATGCATGGCGACGCCTACCAGACCGACACCTACCACAATCCCGGCCCTTCCGGACGCGATCTAATGGTGAGCAGCCGATTGCAGGGTGGAGTGTGCGCTTCGGTCACCTTCGACTCCAAGGGCCGGATCGTCACGGTCTGCATCACCCCGGGCCAGGCACCTCGGCTGCTCCTACTGAACCCGGACACCCTCGAGGCGATCACCGCCCTGAGCCTGCCCGGCGCGGCCAGCACCAGCCCCACCGATGCCGTCGGCGGCGCATACTTCTACCTCGACAACCACGACCAGGCGATCATCCCCACCAACACCGGCGAGATCCTGGTCGTCGCCGTCCAGGGAGACCGCCTCGTACGCCAGCACAGCTACGACCTCACCCCCGCCATCGGCACCAGTGGCATCGTTTCGGCCCTGCCGGATTGGTCGGGGCTGCTCTGGTTCGCAGCCAAGGACGGAACCGTCGGCACTCTTGACATGGCGAACGGTCGTATCGAAACGCACAACCTCGATGGTGAGCAGATCGCCAACAGCATCGCGGTGGACGAGTCCGGCGGAGTCTTTGTCGTCAGCGACCACGCGCTCTACCGGTTCGACGCCACCCCAAGCAGCCGGCCCGAGGTCACCTGGCGCGCCCCCTATGACCGGGGGAGCCGACAGAAGCCCGGCCAGTTCAGCCACAGCAGCGGTACCACCCCCACCCTGATCGGCCCGGCGTCTGGCCCAGATGGGGGCTACGTGGCCATCACCGACAACGCCGATCCGGCCATGCGAGTACTCGTGTTCGCCCGCGGCAAGCACGGACCGACCGAGATCTGCGCCTACCCGGTCTTTCCCGCCAGCACCAGCGCCACCGAGAACAGCCTCGTCGCCGTCGGCGGTGACATCATCGTCGAGAACAACTACGGATACCAGTTCGACGGGCGGGCGCTACTCAAAGGGCTGGCCGGGGCCAGGCAGCCCGACACGGCGCCGGGTCTGACCCGGATACACGTCGACTACCCCGGCCGAAGCTGCTCCGTCGACTGGTCCAACACGGTCGAGCGGATTCCGAGTGTGGTCAGCAAGGTCTCGCTGGCCAACGGACTGCTGTACACCTACACCCACCCCTCCGCCGACGAACTGGCGTTCCGCCCGGGCGGCCGCTGGCTTGGACATCCGGACGCGTGGTACCTCACCGCGATCGACGTACGGTCCGGCGAACGGGTATGGAGCAGGCTGGCCGGAGCCGGACCACTTGTCAACAATCACTACGCCCCGATTTCCATCGGGCCAGACGGCGCCGCGTACATCGGAGCCGTCGGTGGCCTCATCCGCATCGCTGACAGGTAATGCCATAGCGGCAGTAGGCGAGCCGATTTCGGCTCGCCACCACGATGGGTCGGGTTCGCGCGGAGGACCTGATTGCCGCTTTCCCCGCCCAGGTGCGGTGCCGGCTGTCCGCCGGCACCGCTCGCGGGATAAATCGGCTACCGCCCCCGGAGAAATCCACCCGATGTCCGAGGCAGGGCCACATCACGCGTGCTACCTGACCGCACTACCCCAGCTCTGGACGTTCCGAGACGTACGTTCCCTTGCCCTGGTGCCCCTCGACCAGTCCACGCTCCCGAAGTATGCGCAGCGCAGTTTGGGCAGTGGTGACACTGATCTTGAAGTGGTCGGCAAGCTGCGCGTAGGTCGGCAGCTTCTCTCCCGGCGCAAGCTCACCCGCCCGAATCTGAGCAGTGATCGAATCCACGACACGAATGTAGTCAGCGGCACGGCGGGAACATGCGGGGCGCTCCTCGCGTCGTAACTCTCCGCTAGCAACTACACGCGACCCTGGACCCTGACTCCGCCCCTGGGAACGCGTCATGTCAGCAACTACACCCTTGACCGGTCACCTCAATGACAGGCCCCTGCGGCGACCGGGATCAGCGAAACTTGTCATGGACAGCCGTGAGAGGTCCGCCCGAACCTAACACCTCAACGATCACTCGCTGGCGGAATGGCCACGAAGACGCCCATCCCCTGCCTACCCAGTAACTCGCCAGACTCAATGAGGATATCGACCGCTTTGCGAACAGTGACCGGACTCGTCTCATATTGGTCGGCAAGTTCCCGCGTGCTCGGCAACTTGTCACCAGGCTTGAGGATGCCCGCCTTGATCCGAGCGCGAAGGTCATCCCGGATGACTCTCCAAAGCGGGACGGCATGAGGCATAACCTCATCTGACCACTCGCATTTTCGATCATGGTCAACAACCTTGTCTTTACCAGCATTGCTTGTAAAGTGTGCTACTGTCAGCTGCGGATTGAACACGGGCGATAAGAAGTGGGGTAACAGTGTGCCTACCCAGGCCGACGACCAGCGGCGGCTGGGCGACCGAGCAGGTGACAGCGCACCCATCGAGACGTACCCCGGTGTTGCTTCCGCCACCGCGCTGCTGGGGCGGAGCGGTGAGGTAGAGCAGACGTGCTGGCTCTGGTCACCGACGCCCTAAACGCGAGACGCCCGCTCGCGAACGTGCGCGACGTGGGAAAGGGCCCGGGGCGGGTGCCGGGCTCCGGCCGGTACGCCACGCGCGGACGCGCCGGTCGCCCCCGCCCGCCTCGGCGCCGCCCCCAATCCCCGACCCGAGAGGACGTGATCGCCATGATCTACCGCGCCCGACGCCTGTTCTCATCCCAGGTTCGCGCCGCGACCTTCGCCCGACGTCGTTGGCGCGGCGGCCTGGACCCCGAGCAGGTGTACGCCTATCTTGACCGCGTCGCCGACGAGCTGGAACGACTCACCCGGGAGGCGACCACCGCCCACGCCGAGGGTCAGCTGATCCGGCAGGCGCTGCGGCAGTGGCAGTCCCGACACGCCGACTGCCAGCCCGCCACCACCCCGAACAGCCGATGGCACCGCTGAGCGCGGTGGACCGACCGCAACCGCCTGCCGCTGGGAGTTGAGCGCGGTGGACCGACCGCACCCGCGTGCCGTTAGGACACGACGTCCTTGCGGGTGAAGCGCCAGAAGGCCAGGCCCCAGAAGAGCGTCGCGTAGCTGATCGCCGAGATCGCTCCCCGGACCACGTCGTCGGTCTGGATCGGTGTCGACAGCAGCCCCAGCCAGGCGGTGCTGTAGTGGGTCGGCAGGAAGGCCCGCAGCACGCCGAGGGCGGTGATCTGGTCGAGGATGCTGGACAGGATCCAGAGCAGCACCGCCCCGCCGACCGCACCCAACGCGGCGTCCGTCGACACCGACAGCAGCACGGCCAGACCCGCCACCACCAGCAGTACGACGGCCAGGTAGCCGAGCACCGCGAGCAGCCGCAGCAGCCCCTCCCCCGGCTCCAGCTGGGCGGCGACCGTGCTGCGCAGCGGCCCCCACCCGTACCGCAGGGTGCCGAGCAGCAGCGCGGTGCCGGCGAGCAGGAGCAGCGCCAGCGCCGAGTAGGTGAGCGCCACCAGCAGCTTCACCGCGAGCAGTCGGGCCCGCGGCACCGGCACGGCGAGCAGGTAGCGCAGGCTGCCCCAGCTCGCCTCGCTGGCCACCGTGTCGCCGCAGAACAGCGCCACCACGACCACCAGCAGGAACGACGCGGAGACGAAGAGGGCGAAGAGGGTGAAGTTCAGTCCGCCGGAGGTGGCGAACTCGACCAGGCTGCCGAACTCGCCGCGCCCGTTGTCGTCGTCGCCCGAGTCAAACTGGAACGCGATCAGGATGATCAGCGGCAGCAGCACCATGAAACCCAGCGCGAGCTGGGTCCGCCGCCGCGACGCCTGGCGCCGAAACTCGGCCCCGAACGGCAGCGTGGCGAAGGGCCGGTAGCCCGCCGCCGCACCGGACGGGGTGCCGCCGGAGTCGCCCGCGCCGGGCTCGACCGTCGTCTGCGCCATCATCGATCCCCGCTTCCCCGAGAGTTCTCGCCGACCAGGGCCAGGAACGCGTCCTCCAGGCGCCGCCGGGGCACCACCCGGTCCACCCCGATGCCGGCCCGCACCAGCTCGGCGACCACCTCGCTGCGGGCGGTGCCGTTGGTGTCCACCACGAGCTGCCCGTCGCCGTCGGGCAGCACCGAGACGCCCGCCAGCCGGTCCAGCACCTCCCGCGCGGCCACCGGGTCGGTGACCTCCAACAGGACGCTCGGCGACTCGCCGACGATCTCCTCGACCGGGCCGGACGCGACGATCTGCCCCTTGGTCACCACCACCGCGTGGGTGCAGGTCTGCTCCACCTCGGCGAGCAGGTGGCTGGAGACCAGCACCGCCCGGCCGCCGGTGGCGTACCGCCGCAGGACCCGACGCATCTCGGCGATCTGCGGCGGGTCCAGGCCGTCGGTCGGCTCGTCGAGCACCAGCAGTTCCGGCAGGCCGAGCATCGCCTGCGCGATCGCCAGCCGTTGCCGCATGCCGTGGCTGTAGGTCCGGACCTTCCGGTGCACCGAGGTGCCCAGCCCGGCGGTCTCCAACGCCTCGTCGAAGTGCGCGTCGACCCACGGCCGCCCGGTCGCCCGCCAGTACGCCTTCAGGTTGTCCAGCCCGGACAGGTGCGGCAGGAAGCCGGGGCCCTCCACCAGGGCGCCGATCCGGGACAGCACCGGGGCGCCCGGCACCAGCCGGTGCCCGAACACGTAGACCTCGCCGGCGGTCGGCTGGGTCAGCCCCATCAGCACCCGCAGCGTGGTGGTCTTGCCCGCTCCGTTCGGGCCGAGCAGGCCCACCACCTGCCCGGGATGCACCTCGAAGTCGACGTTGGAGACGGCGACGAAGCCGTCCGCGTACTCCTTGCGCAGTTCCCGGACGGCGAGCGGGACGCCCGCGTACGCCGGGTGGACCCGGCTCTCCCGACGCCGGTGCCGGCGGCGGAGGACGGCGACGACCACGACGAGCCCGACCACGATCGTGGCGAGCAGCCCGGCGAGTACCCAGCGCCAGACCACGGCGTCGGTGGGGATCGGCTCGCTGGCGACCGTGGGCAGGGTGACCGCCCCGCTCGCCAGGGCCACGCTGTAGACGGCCGGTTCGACCGGGGTGGCGTACGCCTGGTCGGAGGTCGCCACCACGACCCGCAGCCGGTGCCCGGCCTCGACCCGGCGGACGATCGCCGGCAGGGTGACGGTGACCGGTTCGGCGTCCTCGACGGCCGCCGGTAGCCCCGCCAGCCGGATCGGCGCGACCAGCCCGCTCGGCAGGGTCGCTGACCCGTCACCGGCGACGTCGTAGAGCTTGACGAAGAGTACGGCCGTGCCGGTCGGGGACGCGGCCCGGATGGAGACGGTCGGCGCGCCGACCACGTCCACCGCCGCCGGCAGCGGTGCGGACTCGAACCGGGCGTGCTGGCCGGGGATGTCACCGGCGACCCCGTCGAGCAGCGACGAGAGCTCCCCGGCGAAGGGCACCGACGAGATCGCGGCCGGGTTACCGGCCGGCGGGTTGGCGATGGACTGCGCGGGACCGCTCACCGACACCGGCTGCTGGCCGGTGCCGTCGACGCCCGGGTAGCCGGTGGCGCGGAAGCCGCTGGCGACCAGACCCCGGTCGAGGGCGTCGAACCCGGCGATCCGGGAGAAGGTGAAGTCGTCGGCGGGGGCCGCGCCCTCGCCCTTGACGTAGTGGTCGAGCCACCGCGCGGTCAGGTGCCGTACCCGGTCGGAGTCGGTCTTCGGGCCGTCGCCGCCGTCGTGCCCGCCGGTGAACCAGGCCACCTGGACCGGGGTGCCGGTCGCGGCGATTTCCCGGGCGTTCGCATCCGCCTCGGCGAGCGGGAAGAGGGTGTCGGCCGCCCCCTGCACCAGTAGCGTCGGCGCCTCGATCCGGTCGAGCTTCCCGGCCGGGCTGGAGCGGCGCAGCAGGGCGACGGCGGCCGGGTCGGCCCGCCCGGTGGTGGCGATCCGCAGGTACGCGGCGCACACGTCGGCGGCGAACCGCCCGCAGGACGGGTCAACGGCGCCGGCCGTGGTGGCCGCATTCTCCGGGAGGGAGCCGCCCGGGACGGAACCGCTACCGGGGGCGAGGCCGCCGGCCGGGCCGGAGCCACCGACCGAGGCGGGGCCGGAGTTGCCGCCGCTGCCGAAGAAGAGCCCGGCCCAGCCCTTCTTGAACACCCCCTGTTCCGGCCCCTCGCCGCTCTGCTCCGGCAGGAAGGAGCGGGCGAGGTCGTTCCAGGTGATCATCGGCACGATCGCGTCGACCCGCTGGTCCTGCGCAGCGAGCAGCAGCGCCAGCGCACCGCCGTAGGAGCCACCGACCACGCCCACCCGCGGATCCCCGGCGGCGTCGGTGACGACCTCCGGCCGGGCGGCCAGCCAGTCCAGCAGGCGCTGGGCGTCGCGGACCTCGTAGTCCGGGTGGTCCAGGTGGATCTGCCCGCCGCTGCGGCCGAAGCCCCGCGCGGTCCAGGTCAGCACCGCGTACCCGCGGCCGGCGAACTCCTCGGCGTCGGCGCGGACCGACTCCTTGGTGCCGCCGAAGCCGTGCCCGAGCAGCACCGCCGGCACCGGGGCGTCGGCGGCCGCGGCGGGGGGCAGATACAGCGTGGTGTCCAGCTCGACCGGCTCGTCGCCGGTCGGCCCGGACCGGACGGTGATCAGCGCCGCCTCGGTGCGCAGGTCCGGCTCGGCGGGCCGGAGAACCCCGGCGACTCCGGCGGCGAGCAGGACGACGACCACCGCCGCCGCGGCCAGCGCACGCCGACGGGTGGGCAGGGCGCGCCGGATCCACGCGGCCGGTGACGGCGATCTCATGCGGCACACGCTACGGGGGGAAAGCTGAGGATCGCCTGAGTGAACACAGAACGCACCACTGTCGGCGGAGAGCACCGGTCCGGAAACGGCACCGGGTCGGGCACCGGGTCGGGCACCGGCCCGGCGCTATCGACGTCAGCGGGTGCGGCGGGCGGTGAGCACGGTGTCGTGGATGGTCACCGGCGTGCCGTCGGGGGTGGTGGCGGCGCGCGGGCGGGCGGCCCGGGTACGCACCTCCCAGTCCCCGGCGGGCAGGTCCTGCGCCAACTCGTCGGCCGTGTAGAGCAGGTCGGGTTCCTGTAGTCGGCGCACGGCGGTGTCCAGGTCGCTGGGGTGGTGCCCGACGATCAACAGGTGGCCGCCCGGGACCACCCGGGCAGCCAGCGTGGCGAACACCCGCCGCCGCAGCGTCCCGGGGAAGTGCAGGTAGGACGCGGCTACCAGGTCATACCGGGGGCCGTCGTCGGGCTGCCAGTCGCGAATGTCCGCCCGCTCCCACCGCAGTCGCCCGGCCAGGGAGGCGGGTACCTGCTCGGCGGCGCGGGCGAGGGCCTGCGCGGAGAAGTCCACGCCGGTGACCTCCCAGCCGTGTCGGGCCAGCCAGATGGCGTCCGCGCCCTCGCCACAGCCCACCTCCAGGGCCGTACCGGGGGCAAGGGGGGCGACCTCCTCGACGAGCACGGGGTTGGGGTCGCCGCTCCACACCGGCTTGGCCTCGCTGTATCGCTGGTCCCAGTAGTCAACGTTGAAGATGGCGTCCACGTCAGTCATCACAGGTTCCTCTGCCGATTACCGGATCACACGGAAGTGCCACCCTCCGGCAGTAGAACGTGAGCGCGCAAACATCCTTGCCAGACTGGCAAAGCAGGAGGTGGCGAACCGTGGCGGCTACCGAGACCCCTTCCGCATACCGGCTAGACGATCTATTCCAAGGGGTACGGGGACAGCGAAGAGAGGCGAGGGCGTCCATGATCGACGTTGCTGAGCAACGATGACCATGGAGGCCACG
>NZ_JABZED010000026.1:261-4515 GCF_013416675.1 Salinispora sp. H7-4 | reverse complement strand
TGTGGCTGCAGACCGCGGCCGGTACCTGGGTCCAGATCACCGCGATCACCAAGACTGTTCGCCAGGAACGAGTCCACAACCTCACGGTTGACGGCGTCCACACGTACTATGTGGTGGCCGGCAACACGCCAGTCCTCGTACACAACTGCGACGGGGGTACCGGTCTCAAGTACGTTACGTACACGAAGACCAATCCGATCACCGGCGCGGTATATTCTGGGCGAACGCGAGGCTACGGCGCTCCGCAAGATATCGTCGCCGCACGCGATCAGCGTCACCACATGAGTAGCCAGGGCTTCGGTCCTGCTGTGCTGGACCAGTTCATGGAAGGTGTATTGCCTGTTGCTCAGCGACACGGGGACCTGGCTTATCAGGCAATGCGAGGTCGTGAACAGAACCTCATAGATCACTTCGGTGGCGCACAGTCCGCTGGCGGCACGTCTGGCAATGCTATCCGTGGAATCAAGGATGATGAACCGCGGCGTCCGATATACATGCATGCCGCTAGGCGCGTTTTTGGTCTGCTATAGTAGTGATTCTTGCGTGGGCTCAACGAAAGGTTGGGCCCACGCAAGGGTCGGTTTACTCGAAGGGGGCCATGGCTTTGCCAGTCAAGTTCTCGCCCGGGGCGCTGTTCAGGGTGCCTGTGGGTACTGATGATCATGCTTACGGCGTGATGCTTTCCCACTTCCCCTATATGGCCTTCTATGCTAAAGGAGTAAGCTTCGATGAGAACGGGGATGCGAGCGAGTCGCCGATATTTGTAGTTCTCGTATCCAGGGCAGCCTATTCCGCTGGTGGATGGGGTAAGCCGATTCGGCACCTGCCGGTTGAAAATTTGTATCCAATACCTCGCTTTTTTTGGCAGAGCCCTGTCAATAAGGCTGACTGCAAAATTATCGAACCGATAAAGCGCAGAGTTACCGCAGCTCCTAGCGATTGTGTCGGACTTGAGGCGGAAGCAATCTGGGATGATGTTCATATTGAGTCGCGAATTAGTGACGTTTATGCGGGGCGGTCAAATATCTTTGCAGAGTCGCTTCGTCTGAAACTTTGACAACGGCTTTGACGCATCCTCCCATGCCTCCCATGCGAGCGTGGGAGGCGTCAGTCAGTGCCTTGGTGTCACTCCATGGAGCATTCGAACGAAACTTAGTGTACTGAAGGTTCCCGTCGGGCATGGGGGCGCCGTCACGGTTGCCGTCAAAGTTATTGGCATGACATTTGCAAAGAACGAGGAAAGCGTCCGCGGTAGACTGAGGTTGCTGTTGCGCCTTGTTGGGGCGTCGTCTATGCCCTGACTGAACCGGGTTTCGATGGCGTGCCGTTTCAGCTCGAGCTGGAGACGGAGTACTGGCGGCTGCTGCGGTCAGGCATGGGTACGTTCGAGGCTTGCCGCATTGTGGGGATCGGTCGCAAGACCGGCTATCGGTGGCGCGCCGAGAGTGGTGGTGTGCCGCCGGCCCGATTGGCTGAGGGGCGTCTGGTCCGGCAGATACCTGTCGCTGTTGGAACGGCAACGGATCGCCACCCTGCGTAGGCAGGGCCTGACGATTAGGGCGATCGCTGAGCAGTTGGGCCGGGCACCATCGACAGTGAGTCGGGAGTTGCGCCATAACACCCATCCGCATGACTAGGGCGTCTATGACGGCGATCTGGCGCACGCGCGGGCCCGGCAGCGGGCTCAGCGCGTGGGGGGAGGCCGGCTACTCGCCGACTTCGCACTGGCTGGCCGCTGAGGAAGCGGCGTCGTCGGGCCGATCAGCGCCGCTGCCGCTTCGTGGATCCCGCACTGTTGATCGAGCATCGGCCGGCTGCCGCCACGCACCGCACCCGGATCGGTGACTGGGAGGAAGACCTCATCGTCGGTCGGCAGAGCCAGTCCGCCATCGCTACCCTGGTCGACCGCACCAGTCGATACCTGCGGCTGGTGCACCTGCCCGTCGACCGCACCGCCGAATCCGTCCGCGACGCACTCCTCACCGTACTGGCGGGACTTCCCGAGGCCGCGCGCCTCACTCTGACCTGGGATCAGGGCGCGGAGATGGCCCACCACCAGCAGATTGCACCGCTGCTGCGGGACGGGGTGTTCTTCGCCCATCCCGGCCGCCCATGGCAGCGTGGCACGAACGAGAACACCAATGGCCTACTGCGCCAGTACTTCCCCAAGCGCACGGACCTATCGCAGCACACCGCGGCCGACCTCCGCGCCGTTGAGCAACGCCTCAACAACCGGCCCCGCAAGACCCTCAACTGGCGTACCCCAGCCGACGTCTTCCATACCGCTCTGGCACCCTGACGATCGTCACCGTTGCGACGACTGCTCGAATCCGCCCTGGAACCCGCCCGGAACCACAGGGTCAGTTTTCAGGCGGCCGACACCGACCTGGGAGATCAGCCGGGATGTGCGGCGCTGGTAGCGATGTAGAACCCCGGGAAGCTGCTCCCGGAACGTTCGACGACAGCCCTGAGTCGGACACACCAGACGACGTACCCGCACCCGCACCACCACCGGCCGGGCATCGACCGGCACGTCCGCGAGGGTCTGTCAACGGCGGATTGGAACTGGCTCTGGCACACATTTTGTGAGTCGCGCTCGTCGTAGTTCGGGTTGGGTGCCGGGATGGAGATCATTTCGGCGTTGCTGCCGCACCTGACGGGCCTGCGGTTGGAGGTGGTGGTGGTCCGGGGGCGTCGGGGTCAGGATCACCGCGGCGACGCAGACGGTGCGGGCGCGGTGTGGCACCTGCAGCAGCTGGTCGACCACTGTGCATGGCCGCTATGTGCGGCGGCTGGCCGATGTCAGGTTGGGTGGTCATGAGGTGCTGGTCGCGTTGACGGTCCGCCGATTCACCTGCGCCAACACCGAATGCGGGCGGCGGACGTTCGTCGAGCAGGTGCCCGGGCTGACGCGGCGGCATGCCCGTCACACCGTCGTGGCCGCGGGTGACCTGGAAGCCGTCGCGGCGGCGCTGGGCGGTCGACCGGGCAGCCGCCTGGCGCATCGGTTAGCGGCATCGGTGTCGCGCTCGACATTGATCCGGATGATCCGCCGAATGCCCGACCCGCCGCCGGTGACACCGACGGTGCTCGGCGTGGACGACGTCGCCCGCCGTCGGGGCCACCGCTACGCGACCGTGCTGCTCGACATGCACACCCGCCGACCGATCGACGTGCTGCCCGACCGCACCGCCGACACCCTCGCCGCCTGGCTGCGCGACCATCCCGGCGTTCAGATCATCTGCCGCGATCGAGGCGGCAGCTATGCCGACGGCGCCCGCAAAGGAGCACCTGACGCGATCCAGGTCGCCGACCGGTGGCACCTGCTGAAGAACCTCAGCGACACCATCGAGAAAGTCATCCGCGGGCACCGCCGATGCCTACGCACCCACACCGAACCACCATCTGCCCCGGCCGCACCGGCCGACGAGCCCGTCGCAGCGGGACGTCGGGCGACGAACACCCGCCAACGTCACGCCGCCGTGCACGCCCTACGAGCCGAAGGACTGTCGATCAAAGCAACCGCCCGCCGCCTCGACATGAACCTCAGAACCGCCCGCAAGTACGCCCACGCCGCCACCGCTGAGGCGTTGATCGGCCCGAACGCCAGCAGCCGACCCAGCGTCCTCGCCCCATTCCACTCCTACCTACGGCAACGCCTCACCGACGGCATCCACCAGACCGCTGACCTGCACGCCGAGATCCTGGCCCGCGGCTACCACGGCAGCTTGCGGGTGCTGCGCGACTGGCTCACCACCAACCGCACCCGACCTGCCCCTGCGACCGCAGTCCGGGTGCCCCCGGCCCGGCGGATCACCGCCTGGATCATGCGCCCCGGCCACAAACTCACCGACGACGACCACGCCAATCTCGCCGACGCCCGCCGCCGCTGCCCGGACCTCGACACCATCGCCAGCCTCGCCCGCGGGTTCGCCGCCCTGGTCCGCCACCAAGGCACCGGGCAGCACCTCGACGCCTGGATCGACCGCGCCCGCCACGCCGGCTACCCCGAAATCCGCGGCTTCGCCACCGGTCTTGTCAGCGACCGCGACGCCGTCGTCGCCGCCCTCACCCAACCTTGGAGTTCAGGTCCGGCCGAGGGCCAGATCAACCGCATCAAGACGATCAAGCGGCAGATGTACGGCCCGGCGAACCTCGACCTCTAAGGCGGCTCCCTCGACCGGTGCGCCGAAGCCGAAGGCGGACGAGCCGAATGCTCCGAAGTCGAAGGCGGACGAGCCGACTGGTACGAAG
>NZ_JABZED010000026.1:0-205 GCF_013416675.1 Salinispora sp. H7-4 | reverse complement strand
TGCAACAGTTTCGTCCCGGGTACGAAGGTGCTGCTGGCCGATGGTGGTACCAAGCCGATCGAGGACGTGAAGGAGGGCGACCGGGTCCTGGGTACGGACGTCGAGTCGCGGCAGAACCAGGGCCGTGTGGTCACCGACGTTCGTAGTCGCGAGGGCAGCAAGACTCTGGTGACGATCACCGTTGACGTCGACGGTGAGCAGGGCT
>NZ_JABZED010000025.1:380-847 GCF_013416675.1 Salinispora sp. H7-4 | reverse complement strand
TGTCCTGGATCTGATCCACGAGGTCGGGGTGGGTGGGGTCGATGCCGGTGTCGAGGACGGCGACGGTGGTGCCGTCGCCGTCGTAGCCGGTGTCCCAGGCTTCGGGGGCGCCGACCTGGGGGACGCTGTCAGCCAGGTCGGTGTGGACCTGGCCGTCGAGCCAAAGCTTGGCGGCGTTGCTGCTTTCGCGATTCGCGCCGGAGCTGGTGGTGAGGGTGGTCCAGAGGGTGCGGGTGTCTTTCTTGTTGGTGGTGAGGGCGTGGCCGTTGATGGCGGGTAGGTCGTGGGTGAGGGTGGTGCCGGCTGGTGCGGTGGTGGTGCGGGTGGTGGTGTCGGGGTAGGTGGCGATGAGGGGTAGTTCACTGGTGTGGGCGTCGTCGTAGCCCATGTCGATGAGGTCGGTGACGTTGAACAGTCGCTGGTCGAGTCGGTCGTCGGCGAGGAGGGGTTTGGCTTCGTCGGGTAGG
>NZ_JABZED010000025.1:0-235 GCF_013416675.1 Salinispora sp. H7-4 | reverse complement strand
GTCGGCGAGGAGGGGTTTGGCTTCGTCGGGTAGGACGTAGAGGTCGTCGCCGTGTTGTTGGACGCTGAAGCCGCCGGTGGTGTCGTCGGGTTGGTCGACCTCGGCGATGGTTTTGCCGTCGGTGAGGGTGCGGACGGTGACGATGTCGCCGGTGATCAGGGTGACGGTGTGCGTTTCCGGGGTGGTGGCGGGTGTGGCGATCGAGGCTGAGGGGGGTGGGCCGGCGGTCGCGGCG
>NZ_JABZED010000024.1:3942-4162 GCF_013416675.1 Salinispora sp. H7-4 | reverse complement strand
ATGTACCACAGCCTCGACGGCACCTCCATGGCCACCCCACACGTCGCCGGAGCCGCCGCCATCCTCGCCCAACAACACCCCAACTGGACCGGCCAACAACTCAAAACCGCCCTCATGAGCAGCACCGAGGGCCTAGCCGACACCTACAGCGCATACCAGGTCGGCACCGGCCGCCTCGACATCGCCGCCGCAGTCAACACCACCGTACGAGCCACCGGCT
>NZ_JABZED010000024.1:0-3868 GCF_013416675.1 Salinispora sp. H7-4 | reverse complement strand
CCACCTACTTCGGCTACTTCGACTGGCCACACCAACCCACCGACACCCCCGTCACCAAACCAGTCACCCTCACCAACACCAGCACCACCCCCGTCACCCTCAACCTCACCACCACCGGCAACAACGCATTCACCACCGACACCCCCACCGTCACCGTCCCCGCCAAAGGCCAGATAGACGTCCCGGTAACCGGCGACCCAACGGCAGCCGATGTCGGCGAACACACCGGCTACCTCATCGGCACCGATGCCAGCACCGGTGAAACCATCACCCGCACCAGCCTCGGCCTCATCAAAGAAGACGAACGCTACGACCTCACCATCAAACTCCGCGACCGCAACGGCGAACCCACCAGCGCGACCGTTCTCGTAAAGACGACAGATTATCCATTCCCTGGATACACCGACGTGGACGGCGAGCGGACGCTACGGCTTCCGCCGGGTTTCTACACTATTTACGCCGAGCTGGAGGTCGCCGGAGAGCGGAGTGACTCGTTGGGCCTCGCCCTGCTGGTCGCCCCCGAGACCGTCCTCGACAAGCCGGCCGAGGTGATACTGGACGCGAGCCAGGCCCAGCTACTCGACACCCAGACACCGCATGCCACGGAAGACCGGCAGCGCCAACTCAGCTTCACCCTTGAGCACCCCGACTACAAACCCTTCCACTATGGCTACGAGGTTCCGCCTCGGTACGACGACCTGTACGTCCTGCCAACTGAGAAGGGCAGCGAAAGCTCATTCGACCTGGGGGCCCGCTGGCGCAGGGGTGAGCCGGTCCTGAGCCTGCGCGCCCTCGGCCTGCTCCCCATCGACGCCGTCGTCCAACCTGGCAGCACCATCACCACCGGCACACAATGGCTACGCCCCGTCCACGCCGGCACCGGCACCCCCGAGGAGTACACCGACCTCGACGCCGACGGCAAAATTGCCGTCATCAAACGCAGCGACGACATCAGCCCGGCCGACCAGGCCGCCGCCGCGGTAGCCGCCGGAGTCGCACTCCTCCTGATCGTCAACGACAACCCGGGAATCCTCTACGAGTGGGTCGGCGAATCACCCATTCCTGTTAAAGCACCCATTCCCGTTGCCAGCATCCACCGTGACATCGGAAACATCCTGATCAAATTGGCCGAACACGGCGTGCCGCCGCTGAAGGTCAGCCAGGAGCAGTACCCCGACACCATCTACGACCTGGTCCAGGTCTGGCGGGAACAGGTGCCGGACCAGCCGCTCACCTACCACCCGAGGCACAGCGACCTGGCCCGCATCGACGCCCGATACCACGCCGTTCAGGAGACCGAAGGTTACGGCTACCGCAATGACCTGACCTTCGCCATCTCCTATGGGAGCCCCGAGCCGGAGTGGTACCCCGGCACCCGCACCGAATGGGTCACCCCGGGAATCGAGTGGCGCGAAACCCATCAGCAACGCTTTTGGACCGACGCCTCCCACCGCAACTCGTACGAGTTGGGGTCAACGACCACGGTGGACTGGTTCGCACCCGCTGTCCGGCCAGCCTTTGGCCGGACCGACGGCAGTGCGCAGAACAATCGAGCCGGCGACACCATGAGCGTCGAGGTGCAGACGTGGAGCCCGTCGGGCTCCGTGCTTGAACACGGTGGCTTCTACCCGTACCGCGTGGTGCCGACGCACCTGAAGCTCTACCAGGGCGACACCCTCCTGTTCGAGAACACCCGGCACGCTTCGCTGGGGTTGCGGAAGGTGCCGGCCGGCACGCTGCCCTACCGGCTGGTGCTGGACGCGTCCCGCCCGGCCGACGAGTGGCGACTCTCCACCCGCACCCACACCGAGTGGGACTTCATCTCCAGCACCAACTCGGCCCCTCCAGCCGACCCGGTCCCCATCCCGCTGCTCCAACTCGACTACGAGCTGGAAACCGACCTACGAGGCGATGTCGAGGCCGGCACCCACCAGGAAATCAGCATCACCGCCGGACCACGACCCGGTACTACCGGTGCCGGCACCATCACCTCGGTGGAGCTTGAGGTCTCCTACGACGACGGCACCACCTGGCAACCCGTCACTCTCGACCGGGGTGACGACGACCGCTACACCGGCGACCTGAAGCTGCCGAAGCAACCCGATGGCTTCATCTCCGTCCGCGCCGCCGCCGAAACCGACGCCGGCTTCGCCATCCGACAAGAACTCATCCGCGCCTACGGCCTGCGATGAAGTGGCCGGTGGGGCCCCCGGACCGGTATCGTCCGGGGACCCCGCCGGGGCCTCCGGCCAGCGCGGACGACCGTTCCAGGTGGATCCGGGTGGCTCATGCCCGCCATGCCGCAGCGGGCCGAGGGAGGAAGCCACTCATGCTGGGCGTGTTGGGATTCAGCCCCGACGACGAGGCGATCTACCGCCTGCTGGTCCGGCAGGGTCAGGCCGGACCGGTCGAGCTCGCCGACGCCCTACGGATGCCCGTCTCGGGCGTGGCGGCGGCGCTGTCCCGCCTCACCGACCGCGGCCTGACCAAGCAGGCATCGGAGGAGACGTTCTCGGTGGCACCGCCCGCGGTCGCGCTCGGGGCGCTGATCGGCGAGCAGCAGTCCGCGCTGCGCGCCGCGGAGCTGGCCCTCGTCACGCTCGCCGAGGAGTACCGCGGCGCGAGCGCGGAACGCTCCCTCGGCGAGTTGATCGAGGTGATCACCGGGGTTGACGCCATCCGGCACCGGTTCGCCCAGGTGCAACACGCCGCCCGGCGGGAGGTTCGCAGCTTCGTCACCCCTCCCTTCGTCGCGGTACCACCGGGCGCCAACACCGTGGAGTCGGTGGCAGCACGACAGGGCGTACGGTTCCGGGTGGTGATCGACCGCCCGGCGCTGGCGGAGCCCGGCGTGGTCGCGGAGACCCTGGAGTCCCTGCGCGACGGTGTGCAGATCCGGGTGACGGAGGCACTACCGATCAAGCTGATCATCGCTGACGCCGGGCTGGCGCTGGTCCCGTTGACGGCCACCACGGAGGGCGAGCCCGGTGCGGTACTGCTACATCGCACCGGACTGCTGGCCGCGATGGATGCCCTGTTCGAAGCCGTGTGGCGAGGTGCCCACCCGTTGACCCTGTCGGCGGACGGCACGTTGAGCGAGGACTCCGAGGCCGACGGCCCAACCGACCTGGACCGCCAGATCCTGACCCTGCTCCTGGCCGGGCTCACCGACGCGGTCGTGGCCAGCCAACTCGGCCTGTCGCTACGCACCCTGCAGCGGCGGCTACGCCACCTGATGGACCTCGCCGGGGCCGCGTCTCGGATGCAGCTCGGTTGGTACGCCGCCCGCGAAGGCTGGGTGTGACCACGAGCACTCCGGATCCGGTCCCGCCAAGGATCGCGACTCACTCCCGTTTCACGCCCCACGCACCAAGCTGATTGTCAACCGGCGGAACCGCGCCGGCCCACGGCACAGACGCGGATACGGGGAGAGACGAAAGATGGCTCTGCAGATGATGGATCACGGGATACGCCCCACCAGCGGCGCCGACACCCTCACCGATCTGGATGCCACTGACGAGCGCGGTGTCTCCACCGATCTGGTCCGGGCCTACCTCCAGGCCATCGGCCGGACGAAACTGCTGACCGCCGCCCAGGAGGTCGAACTGTCCCGCCGGATCGAGGCCGGGCTCTTCGCCGCGACCAAGTTGGCGACCTGCACACCGGTCTCCGTCGTACTCCGTGCTGACCTGGAGCTCGTCGCCGCCGAGGGGCGCGCGGCGAAGGACCATCTGCTGGAGGCGAACCTCCGCCTGGTCGTCAGCATCGCCAAGCGCTACACCGGCCGCGGGATGGCCTTCCTCGACCTGATCCAGGAGGGCAACCTCGGCCTGATCCGCGCCGTCGAGAAGTTCGACTACACCAAGGG
>NZ_JABZED010000023.1:726-860 GCF_013416675.1 Salinispora sp. H7-4 | reverse complement strand
CGACCCGGATATCCTCGAGAACGCCTTGTCGACGCCAGTGGTCCGCGGCCAGGTAAGCGATTTTCTGCGGGGCGCCGGCACATTTGATCGGTCCCGCGGGCATGGTAAACACCGCGGTCCCCGAGCGCAGGTTT
>NZ_JABZED010000023.1:376-630 GCF_013416675.1 Salinispora sp. H7-4 | reverse complement strand
CGGATCAGTTCCCACGTCTTCGGCGCCGTGGCGTACGTGTAGTTGCTGGATACCAGCGGAGTGTCCATGGCCTCCGCCATGCCGGGAATCTTGCCCCAGTCGAGTTGGATGCCGGGGCACACGACGAGATGGTCGTAGCGGACCCGGACCCCACCGGCGGTGGTAACCGTCTGCTGTTCCGGGTCGATGATGTGCGCGGCGTCCTTGATCCAGGCGACACCCTTCGGCATGACCGACGCCTGCGGGCGGGCGCT
>NZ_JABZED010000023.1:0-263 GCF_013416675.1 Salinispora sp. H7-4 | reverse complement strand
TCTCCTTGGCCCTGGCGCATCCGCCACCGACCAAGGTCCACAGCGGCTGGTAGCAGTGGGTTTCTGCGGGCTCGATGAGGCCGATATCGGGGACCTTCGCCCGGCGGAGCCGTGCGGCGACGTCGATGCCGGCGCTGCCGCCACCGACGATGAGGATGCGATGGTGAACGGCGGGTGCGGTCATGACGGTGCCTCCCTGTGGGTGAGGCCGTCGGCGGGGTGGCGCTCCCTCGGCGGCATGGGGTCGGTCAGGATGTTCAGCC
>NZ_JABZED010000022.1:29077-70933 GCF_013416675.1 Salinispora sp. H7-4 | reverse complement strand
CAGCTGACCACCCACCAACCGACAACGGGCCGGCCCCACCAGGGGCCGGCCCGCTGTCGTCGGCTGTCGAGCCCGGTTCAGCCGCCCGAGTCGGCCAACTCCGCGCCCTGCGGAACCGTGTCGTCGTCCCGGCTGTCCAGCCACCCGTCCGGCAGGAACACCTTGCCCGGCGAGTTGGTCCGGCCACGGGGCTGCCCCAGCGTCTCCACCGGGAACGGCGCCGCCGGGTCGAGCTTGCCGAGCAGATCGTCGAGCTGCGCCAAGCTGTCAATCATCGCGAGCGACCGACGTAGCTCGCTGCCGACCGGAAAGCCCTTCAGGTACCAGGCGACGTGCTTCCGGAAGTCGGTGCAGCCGTCCCGTTCACCGCGCGCCGCGTCCCGGGCACCGATGGTGAACTGCTCGACCAGCAGCTCCGCGTGCCGGCGCATGGTCGTGGCCACCTCCCCCAGCGTGGGCAGCCGCCGGTGCGGCGAACCGGTGAAGGCGGCCTCCAGGTCAGCGAAGAGCCACGGCCGGCCCAGGCAGCCCCGCCCCACCACGACCCCGTCGACTCCGGTGTGCGCCACCATCCGCAGCGCGTCGTCCGCCTCCCAGATGTCGCCGTTACCCAGTACCGGCACGTCCAGCGCCGCCTTCAGCGTCGCGATGGCGTCCCAGTCGGCGGTCCCCGAATACCGTTGGGCAGCCGTACGCCCGTGCAGCGCCACCGCCGCGACGCCAGCATCCTGGGCGGCGAGGCCCGCCTCCACGTACGTCAGGTGGTCGTCATCGATGCCCTTGCGCATCTTCACGGTGACCGGCACCCCGGCGGGTGCGGCGGCGTCCACCGCGGCCCGCACCAGCCGGGCGAAGAGCCGACGCCGCCACGGCAGGGCGGCACCACCGCCCCGGCGGGTGACCTTCGGGACCGGGCAACCGAAGTTCAGGTCGATATGGTCGGCGAGGTCCCGCTCGACGACGATGCGCACCGCGGCGGCGGTGGTATCCGGGTCGGTGCCGTAGAGCTGGAGGCTGCGCGGCGACTCCCCGGAGCCGAAGGCGATCATGCGCAGGGTCTTGGGATTCCGCTCGACCAGCGCGACCGTCGTGATCATCTCGCAGACGTAGATGCCACCGCCCTGCTCCCGGCAGAGCTGACGGAAGCCGACGTTGGTGATGCCCGCCATCGGTGCCAGGACCACCGGCGGCCACACCTGGTGCCGCCCGATGGTCAGCGGGCGGGGCGGGACGGCCTTCGTCGTGGTCACCACTCCAGTGTAAGGAGGCGGTGGCCCTCCCTCCGCTGACCTACCAGCGGAGGGAGGAGCCGCCCGCGGCTCAGCAGCCGGGGAGGCGCTCGATCAGGTACCGCTCGACCTGGTCCAGGGCAATCCGCTCCTGGGCCATCGTGTCCCGGTTGCGCACAGTCACCGCGTCGTCGTCGAGGGTGTCGAAGTCGACCGTCACACAGAACGGGGTGCCGATCTCGTCCTGCCGGCGGTAACGGCGGCCGATGGCCTGCGAGTCGTCGAACTCCACCACCCAGCGCTTACGCAGGTCAGCGGCGAGCTTCCGGGCCTTCGGCGAGAGCGCCTCGTTACGGGACAGCGGCAGCACCGCCACCTTCACCGGGGCCAGCCGCGGGTCGAAGCGCATCACCGTACGCTTGTCCACGCCGCCCTTGGTGTTCGGCGCCTCGTCCTCGTCGTACGCCTCGAGCAGGAACGCCAGCACCGCACGGGTGAGGCCGGCCGCCGGCTCGATCACGTACGGGACCCAGCGCTCGCCCTTGGCCTGGTCGAAGTAGGACAGGTCGACCCCGGAGTGCTTGCTGTGCGTGGCGAGGTCGAAGTCGGTGCGGTTGGCGATCCCCTCCAACTCCGCGAACTCGGTGCCACCGAACTGGAACCGGTACTCGATGTCGACGGTACGCTTCGAGTAGTGGGAGAGCTTCTCCTGCGGGTGCTCGTAGCGACGCAGGTTGCCCTCGCTGAGGCCGAGGTCGAGGTACCAGTTCCAGCGCTCGGCGAGCCAGTACTCGTGCCAGCCCTCGTCGGTGCCCGGTTCGACGAAGAACTCCATCTCCATCTGCTCGAACTCACGGGTCCGGAAGATGAAGTTCCCCGGGGTGATCTCGTTGCGGAAGGACTTGCCGGTCTGGGCGATGCCGAACGGCGGCTTCTTCCGCGCCACCGTCTCGACGTTCTTGTAGTTGACGAAGATGCCCTGCGCGGTCTCCGGTCGCAGGTAGTGCAGGCCCTCGTCGCTCTCCACCGGGCCCAGGTGGGTCTTCATCAGACCGTTGAACATCCGTGGCTCGGTGAAGGTGCCCTTGTTTCCGCAGTTCGGGCAGTTCAGCTCGGTCAACGAGGCCGGCGGACGACCGTGCTTGGCCTCGTACGCCTCCTCCAGGTGGTCGGCCCGGAACCGCTTGTGGCAGGACTGGCACTCGGTCAGCGGGTCCACGAACGCGTCCAGGTGGCCGGAGGCGGCCCAGACATCCCGGGCCAGGATCACCGCGGAGTCGAGGCCCACCACGTCGTCGCGCTGCTGGACCATGCTCCGCCACCACTGCCGGCGGACGTTCTCCTTCAGCTCCACCCCGAGCGGGCCGTAGTCCCACGCCGAACGGGTACCCCCATAGATCTCGCTGGACGGGAAGACGAAACCCCGACGCTTGGCGAGGCTGACAACGGCGTCGATACGGTCTGCAGGCATTTTTCCTCCTACGCCGGCTGGCGGTCGGCGGGGACAGTACGGGATGGAGCGAGGCTCGGGACAACGGTACGACCGGCGACGTCCTGAGCCAGGAGAATACCGGGAGCGGTTCAGCTGACCCCGCACACCTCCAGCTGACCGGTCTGCTGGTTCTGCTCGAGGTTCACCCGTTGGCTTTCCCGGTCGCCGCCCCGGAGGGTGACGTCCACCGACACGGTCAGGTTGTTCTGGTCGACCTCGCCGACCTGGAACGAGGTCACCTGCGGCGCGCTGGCAGCCCGCCGTTCGAACTCCCGCCGCGACATCTGCTGTCGGGCCTGTGGACAGAGCTGGTCGTAGGCGGCGCCGTACTCCCGTTCCACCAGCGCCTGGTAGTAGTCGGTGGAGGCCGCTCGCCCCTGCTCGTCGATCGCCTGCACCCCGGCCACCAGGAGCCCGATCACCGCCGCGCCCCCGCCGCCGCAGCAGAGCGCCAGGGCGAGCGCCCCGGCACCGAGTCCCAGCCAGAGTCGGGTACGACGGCCCTCGACCGGCGGTGCCGCGAACGGCGGCGCGACGCCGGGGCCGGCGGGCGGATCCGGCACTCCCGGCCCGGGGGGTGGTCCGGGGGGCGGTCCGGGCACGGCGGGAGGTGCGGCGCCGTCGTGCGGGCCGGACACCGACGGGTGCGGTGCGGGAGCGGCCGGTCCGGGAACGGTCATGGGCTCAATGTAGTGCGTATCGCTCACCGGTACGGATCGGCCGCCCGATCGCTCGCCGCCACGACCACGTCGGCGCCGGGCGCGGCGGTGGCGAGGGGCTCGTAGGCCGACGGTTCGTCGACCGACTCGGCGAGCAGCGGAACCGCGGTGACCTTGACATCGAAACCGCCGAGCGCCCGCCGGTAGGTGCCGACCGACTCCCACTCGGTGAGCAGGCACCAGTGGCGCGGGTCGTCCAGCGCGCGGACGAGTTGCCCACGCAGATATCCGGGGCGGGCCGCGAGCGCCGCGAGCGCGGCGTGCGCCCGCGCGGTGAAATCGGCGACGACATCGGGCTCGACCACGAACCGGTTGGTGACCAACACCGGCTACCTCCTCGTAGAGTCTGTGGGATGCAGCGTACGCAGCACCGGTTAGCGCGCCGGTTGGCCCGGGCAAACCCGACGGCAGTCTTCCTGGTCACCCTGGTGGTGGTGCTGGTCGCACTCTTCACTCCGGGGGTGATCGGCGGGCTACTCACCCTCGCCCTCGCGGCGGTCGTGGCCGCGCTGGTGGTGACCACGGGGGCGAGCCAGCCGACGCGGCTGCGGGTGGTCCGGCTCCTGGTGCTGACGCTGCTGATCACCGTCGGGCTGGTCAAGCTCCTCTGACATGCACTCATGCGTTTTTGACAATCATTATCATTGTTGCGGACAGTTGCCTGCATGAACAGCCACCATGTTCCACGCTCCCTGGCCGCCGCCTCCGCAGTCCTGCTCGCCCTCGGCGCCGCCGCCTGTTCCGACCAGCCGACCGATGCCGACCCGGAGCGGGTCGAGGTGGTCACCGCGTTCTACCCACTCCAGTTCCTGACCCAGCAGATCGGCGGCGACGCGGTAACCGTCAGTAACCTGGTCAAGCCCGGCGCCGAGCCCCACGACGTCGAGCTGAGCCCGAGCCAGGTCGGAGACGTGGCCGGGGCCGAGCTGATCGTCTACCTCGCGGGCTTCCAGCCGCAGGTGGACGACGCCGTGCAGCAGAACGCCGCCGACCGGGCGTTCGACGTCACCACCGTCGAGCCGCTGCTCGACGCCACCGCCGACGATCACGATCACGACCACGGGGACGAGGGCGAAGCCGGACCCGAGGGCGAGGGCGAAGCCGAGACGCCGGCGGACCCGGACCACGCGGCGGCGGCCGGCAGCAAGGACCCGCACCTGTGGCTGGACCCCACCCGGCTCGCCACCGTCGGTGACCAACTCGCCGACCGGCTCGCCCAGGCCGACCCCGAGCACGCCGACGACTACACCGCCCGCGCGTCCGACCTCCGCGACCAGCTGGAGCAGCTCGACGCGGAGTTCACCACCGGCCTGGAGACCTGCCAGCGGCGGGAGATCGTGGTCAGCCACACCGCCTTCGGCTACCTGACCACGCGTTACCAGCTGGAGCAGATCGGCATCACCGGGCTGAGCCCGGAGCACGAGCCGTCGCCGCAGCGGCTGGCCGAGGTGATCGAGGAGGCGAAGGAGCACCAGGCCACCACGATCTTCTTCGAGACGCTGGTCAGCCCGAAGGTCGCCGAGACCATCGCGACCCAGGTCGGGGCCGAGACCGCGGTGCTCGACCCGCTCGAGGGGCTCGCCGCCGACAACAACGGGGACTACTTCTCGGTGATGCGGGCCAACCTCGCGGCACTGCGAACCGCGCTGGACTGCGCATGAGAACACCCGTCATCACCGTCACGCGGGCGGCGATCGGCTACGAGGGCCGGGCCGTGCTGCAAGACGTCTCGCTGACCGTGACCGCCGGTGAGGTGGTGGCCGTGCTCGGCGCCAACGGCTCCGGCAAGTCCACCCTGACCCGAGCCGTACTCGGGCTCGTCCCGCTCAGCTCCGGCTCGGTCGCGCTCTTCGACCAGCCGGCGCGGCGATTCCGGCAGTGGCACCGCATCGGGTACGTCCCGCAACGCCTCGGCGCGGGCGGAGGCGTACCCGCCACCGTCCGCGAGGTGGTCGCGGCGGGGCGGCTGGCCCGCCGCGGCATCCTGCGGCCCCCCGGCCGCGCGGACCGGAGGGCCGTGGAGACCGCCCTGGCGGCGGTCGATCTCGCCGACCGGACCGAGGACCCGGTCTCGACCCTCTCCGGCGGCCAGCAGCAGCGCGTCCTCATCGCCCGGGCCCTGGCCGGCGAGCCGGAGCTGCTGATCCTCGACGAGCCGACCGCCGGCGTGGACGCGGCGAGCCAGGAGGCGTTCGCCGGAGCGCTCCAGGATTTCGTCGCCGACGGCGGCACCGTCCTGCTCGTCGCACACGAGCTGGGGCCGCTGCGGCCGTTGATCTCCCGAGCCGTCGTCGTGCACGCCGGGGGGATCGCGCACGACGGCCCGGTGCCCGAGCCGGCCGGCCACCATGCCGACCCGGACCACGACCACGTGCACCCGCACGGTCCCAACGAACCCGCCGGTCTCTGGAGCGCGTGAGATGGAACTCTTCCAGTACCCGTACATGCAACGTGCGCTGGTCGGCGCGTTGGTCATCGGCCTGGCCGCCCCGGCGCTCGGCATCTACCTGGTACAGCGACGGCTGGCCCTGATCGGTGACGGCGTCGGGCACATGGCGCTCACCGGCGTCGGCGCCGGCCTGCTACTCAACCGCTCCCCGGTCCTGGTGGCGGTGATCGTGGCCAGCCTCGGCGCGATCACCGTCGAGTTGGTCCGGGCCCGCGGTCGCACCTCCGGTGACCTGGCGCTCGCCCTGCTCTTCTACGGGGGCATCGCCGGCGGCGTGATGCTCGTCGGGCTTTCCGACAGCACCAGCACCAGCCTCAACTCGTACCTCTTCGGCTCCCTCTCCACGATCAGCCCCACCGACCTGACCACGATCGTGATACTCGGCGCGGCGATCCTGGTCACCATGCTGGCGTTACGCCCGGCGCTCTTCGCGATCTGCCACGACGAGGAGTACGCCCGGGTCTCCGGGCTGCCCGTCCGCGCCCTCAACCTGCTCCTCGCGGTCGCCACGGCGGTCACCGTCACCATCGCGATGCGCGCGGTCGGCGTCCTGCTGATCAGCGCGCTGATGGTGGTGCCGGTCGCCGCCGCCCAGCAGGTCACCCGCGGGTTCCGCAGCACGATGACGGCCGCCATGGCGCTCGGGCTCTTCGCCGCCGGATCGGGGGTGTACGTGGCGGCCAACGCCGACACCGCCCCCGGCGCGTCGGTGGTGCTGATGGCGATCGCCTCGTTCGCGGTGGTGGCGCTCGGTGGCGTGGGCTGGCGGACGCTACGACGACGGCGGGTCGCCGCGGCGGTGCCGTCGGCGGTAGAGCCGCACGAGGTGGTGCTGAGCCGGTCCTGACCAATGGCGCGCCCCTGGGATTGGTTACCGTTACCCCTGTGAGCAGCGAGTCCGGCTACGACGCCTACGAGGGGGCGAGTGAGCTGCTGCGCGCCCTCTCCGCCCCGATCCGGCTGGCCATCGTCAGCCAACTCGCCGACGGCGAACGGTGCGTACACGAATTGGTTGACCAGCTCGGTGCCGCGCAGCCGCTGGTCTCCCAGCACCTGCGGGTGCTCCGCGGTGCCGGGGTGGTGCGGGGTTCCCGGCGCGGACGGGAGATCGCCTACACGCTGGTGGACGAACACGTCGCGCACATCGTGGCGGACGCGGTCAGCCACGCCGGCGAGCACACCACCCCCGCCTGAGGCTCACCTCGGGTCCCGGACCCGGGCCACGATCGCGTCAGCGAGCGGCGCTGGTGCCCGGTCCGGAATCCAGTGGCTCACCCCGGCCAACTCGACGAAGCGGTAGTCCCCGGTCACGTGGGCGGCGCAGGCCGCGGCGGCGGTGCGGCCGATCGCGATGTCCCGGTCGCTCCAGACGTACGTCGTCGGCACCGACACCGGACCGACGGCCGCCAGGTCCCCCCGGGACATCGCCCGGTACCAGTTCAGGGCGGCACTCAACGCACCAGGAGCCAGCATCGGTTCGACGTACGTGGCCACCCGGTCGACGTCGCCGACGCCGGCCAGCATCCGGCGCAGCCCGATCGCCCGCCGAGCCAGCAACACCGCCTCCGCCGTCCTTTCCCGCCGAAACAGCCGCATGTACGCCGAGCGGGCCCGCTGGGACCGATCGGTGCGCAGAGCGTGGGCCATGGCCCCCGGGTGCGGCACGGAGACCGCGGTCAGCGACCGCACCCGGGCCGGATGCCCGGCGGCGAGGGCCCAACTGACCACCGCGCCCCAGTCATGCCCGACCAGGTGCGCAGCGGCGACGCCGAGGTGGTCCAGCACCGCCACCGCGTCGCCGACCAGCTCACCGAGGCGGTACGCGGAAACCGCCGCCGGACGGGCACCGGGCGAGTAGCCGCGCTGATCGAGTGCGTACGTGCGCAGCCCGGCGGCGTGCAGGAGCGGCACCACGTCGGCCCACTCCCCACTGTGCTGGGGGAAGCCGTGCAGCAGGAGCACCGGCGGGCCGGCCGCCGGGCCACCGACGCGGACATCGAAGGTAAAACCACGGACATCGACACCCATAATCGGCAGCCTACCCGGACCCGGTCGAAAGAACCCCGGTCGAGCTGCACCGATGTCACTTTGTTGAAAGATCTTCGGAGGTGCTAGCGTCGGTTACACATTTTCACCTCCGACAGGGGAGCGCACAGCGCTGAGAGTGTGGGCAACGCCCCACAGACCCTCGAACCTGATCTGGGTAATGCCAGCGCAGGGAGTTCGGTCGGCCTCCAGTCGCGCCATCGTCCGGCCGGGCCGGAATGGACGTGCCCTCCCCTGGTCTCCCGGAGCAGACAGGGAAAGACCGATGAGCAAAGTCACAACAACCACCAACCGCTGGCGCACCGTCGATGTGGTCGTCGCCGCTGTCATCGCCGTCACCTTCGGCGTCATCTTCTGGGCCTGGGGGCTGCTCTGGGACGCCGCCACCCCGGCGTTCGCCGCGCTCCCGGCGACCCAGGCCATCATGTACGGCGTCTGGCTGATCCCGGCGGTGCTCGGCGGCCTGGTGCTCCGCCGCCCCGGCGCGGCACTCCTCTGCCAGGCCGCGGCCGTGACGGTGTCGGCGCTACCCGGCAACGACTGGAACAACACCATCCTGCTGCAGGGCCTGGCCCCGGGGCTCGGCGCCGAGCTGGCCTTCGCCGCCTTCCGCTACCGCTCCTTCCGGCTACCCACGGCGCTGCTCGCGGGGGCGCTGGCTGGTCTTGGCGCGGCTCTCTTCGACTTCTTCGACGCCGACAACAGCGGAACCGCACTGGGCAGCTACCGGATCCCGTTCGCGCTGCTGACGATCGTCAGCGCCACCGTCGTCGCCGGACTCGGCGCCGGGAGCCTGACCCGAGCCCTGGCCAGGATGGGCGTCCTGGCCAGGCGCAACCGGGAGACCAACCGCTGGCGCACCGTCGATGTGGTCGTCGCCGCTGTCATCGCCGTCACCTTCGGCGTCATCTTCTGGGCCTGGGGGCTGCTCTGGAGCGTCGCCGCCCCGGTGTTCGCCTTCTTTCCGCCGGCCCAGGCCATCATGTACGGCGTCTGGCTGATCCCGGCGGTGCTCGGCGGACTGGTGATCCGCCGCCCCGGTGCGGCGCTCTTCTGCGAGATGGTGGCCGCGATCGTGTCCACTCTGCTCGGCTCCGAGTGGGGCAGCATCACCATCCTCCAGGGCCTGGCCCAGGGGATCGGCGCCGAGCTGGCCTTCGCCGCCTTCCGCTACCGCTCCTTCCGGCTACCCACCGCACTGCTCGCAGGTGCGCTGACCGGCCTCAGCGCGGCCCTCTTCGACTTCTTCGTCTGGAACAGCGAGTACGCGCTGGGCGGCTACCGGATCCCGTACGCGCTGCTGACGATCGCCAGCGCCACCGCCATCGCCGGGTTCGGCGCCGAGAACCTGACCCGGGCCCTGGCCCGGACGGGCGTGCTGGACCTGTTCCCCGCCGGCCGCGAACGCACCACCATCTGAGCACCGTGTCGATCCAGAGGGTGGGGCGGCGGAGCGCGCCCGCGGGTGCTCGCAACGCACCGCGCGGTGCGCTCCGCGGCAGTACCCAACGCCGTGCGCTCCGGGGCGGCCGCCGGTGAGCGCGGTCCGGCTGCGGGGCTTCGGGTGGCGGCACGCGGGGCGGAAACGGTGGGCCGTACGCGGGCTCGACCTGCGGATCGAGCACGGCGAACGGGTCCTGCTGTTGGGGGCCTCCGGTGCGGGTAAAAGCACCCTGCTCGCCGCGTTGGCCGGGCTGCTCCCCGAGGACTCCGGCGAGCAGGAAGGCACGGTCGAGGTCGACGGCCGGGACCCACGCACGGCCCGCGAGGAGGTCGGCCTGCTCTTCCAGGACCCGGAGACCCAGCTGGTGATGGCGCGCTGCGGCGACGACGTCGCCTTCGGCCCCGAGAACCGAGGCCTACCCGCGGAGCAGATCTGGCCCCGGGTGGACGAGGCCCTGCGCCGGGTCGGTTTCCGCTACGGCCGGGACCGGCCGACCGCCGCCCTCTCCGGCGGCGAACAGCAGCGCCTCGCCCTCGCCGGGGTGCTCGCACTCCGCCCGCGCCTGCTGCTGCTCGACGAGCCGACCGCCAACCTGGACCCGGCCGGTGCGGCGCTGATCCGCGACGCGGTCGCCGCGGCGCTCGATGCCGACACCACCCTGCTCCTCGTCGAGCACCGGCTCGCCGAGGCGCTGCCGCTGGTCGACCGGGTGGTCGTGCTGGCACCCGGCGGCGGCGTCCGGGCCGACGGCACCCCGCAGGCGGTCTTCGCCGCGCACGGCGAGGCGCTCGCCGCCGAGGGGGTCTGGGTACCGGGCCAGCCGGTACCGTCGCGGCCGGCCACCACCACCGCCGGTGCGACGCTACTCACCGCCGACGAGCTCGCCCTGCCGCCCCGGCTGGCCAGCGTCTCCCTCACCGTACGGGCCGGTGAGGCGCTCGCCGTCCACGGACCCAACGGGGCCGGGAAGTCCACCCTGGCCCTCCTGCTGGGTGGGCTGCTCGCACCGGCGGCGGGCCGGGTCACCGCGACGGCGGAGCTGGCCGGCGGGGACGCTCGCACCCCGCCGCACCGATGGCGGGCGCCGGCGCTGGTGCACCGGATCGGTTCGGTCTTCCAGGACCCGGAACACCAGTTCGTCACCGCCGCCGTCGCCGACGAGTTGGCGCTCGGTCCACGCCGCACGGGCCGGACCGAGGCGCAGGTCCGCGCCACCGTGGACGCGCTGCTCGACCGGCTCCGCCTGACGGCGCTCGCCGAGGCCAACCCGTACACCCTCTCCGGTGGCGAGGCGCGGCGGCTGAGCGTGGCGACGGCCCTGGCCACCGCGCCCCGCCTGCTCGTCTGCGACGAGCCCACCTTCGGCCAGGACCGACGGACCTGGCGGGAACTGGTGGAGCTCTTCGCCGAGCTGCGCGACAACGGGCACGGGCTGGTCACGGTGACCCACGACCCGGAGTTCATCGCCGCGCTCGCCGACCGCCAGGTACGGCTCGACCAGCCGCGGAGCGCGCCGTGATCAACCTCGAACCGGTGACCCGACCAGACGCCCCGCTGGCCCGGCGCAACCCGGTGGCGAAGCTGGCGGCGGCGCTGCTCTGCTCGGTCATCCTGATCGCCACCCTCGACCCGGTGGCGCCGGCCATCGCCATCGCCATCGAGCTGGCCCTGCTGCCGCTGTTCGGCGTACGGCTCCGGGTGCTCGCCCGCCGGGCCATGCCGCTGCTGGTCGGCGCGGCCGGCGTCCTCGGCACGCTGGTGCTCTTCGCCGCCGAACGCTCCGGGCGGATCCTGCTCGAGGCCGGCCCGTTCCTGGTCACCTCCGGCGTGCTGATCACCGCGCTCGGCCTGGTGTTGCGCATGTTCGCGGTGGCCCTGCCGGGATTGATCGTGGTGGCGACCACCGACCCGACCGACCTGGCCGACGCGCTGGTGCAGAACGCCAGACTGTCCGCCCGCTTCGCCTACGGGGCGCTGGCGGCGTTCCGGTTGGTGCCGCTGCTCGCCCAGGAGTGGCAGATGATCAGCATGGCGCGGCGGGCCCGGGGCGTTGACGCCGGCCGTAACCCGCTGGCCCGGCTGCGGCTCTTCGGGTCGACCGCGTTCACGCTGCTGGTCGGCGCGATCCGCCGCGGGACCCGGCTCGCGGTGGCGATGGACGCGCGGGGCTTCGACGCCACGACCCCCCGATCGATGGCCCGCCGCCAGCACTTCGGCCGCGCCGACGGTCTCCTGATCGCCGGTGCGGCCCTCCTGGCCGGCACCGCGCTCACGGTCAGCGTCGCCGTCGGCACGTTCCGCCCCCTGATCGGCTGACCGCCGCGCCCGGAGCACCGCCGGGTGGGGTGGCCATGGACCAACGGAACGTAAAGCGCGATACGGTCACAGGCGAAGATCGAGGCGGAGGTGGCAGAGATGAGCGGGCAGGCACAGATCGGCGTAACCGGGCTGGCGGTGATGGGCCGCAACCTGGCCCGGAACCTGGCCCGCAACGGCTTCGTCGTGGCGGTGCACAACCGCTCCCCGGAACGGACCCGCCGGCTGATCGACGAGCACGGCGAGGAGGGGCGGTTCGTCCCCACCGACTCGCTGGCCGACTTCGTCGCCGCGTTGGAGCGCCCCCGGGCGGTTATCACGATGGTCAAGGCCGGCGCACCGACCGACGCCGTCATCGACGAGTTGGTGCCGCTGCTCGACGCCGGCGACATCATCGTCGACTGCGGAAACGCCCACTTCGCCGACACCCGACGGCGCGAGGAGGCGCTGCGCAAGCAGGGGCTGCACTTCGTCGGCACCGGTGTCTCCGGCGGCGAGGAGGGCGCGTTGTGGGGGCCGAGCATCATGCCGGGCGGCTCCGCCGAGTCCTACCGGAAACTGGGGCCGATCTTCGAACGGATCGCGGCGCAGGTGGACGGTGAGCCCTGCTGCCGACACATCGGACCGGACGGGGCCGGCCACTTCGTCAAGATGGTCCACAACGGCATCGAGTACGCCGACATGCAGCTCATCGCCGAGGCGTACGACCTGCTGCGGGTGGGTCTGGACGCGACACCGGCCGAGCTGGCGGAGATCTTCCGAGGGTGGAACTCCAGCGAACTGGAGTCGTACCTCATCGAGCTCACCGCTGACGTGCTCGGGCACACCGACGCCAGCACCGGGCGGGCCTTCGTGGACATCGTGCTCGACCAGGCGGAGCAGAAGGGGACCGGGCGCTGGACCGTGCAGAACGCCCTGGACCTGGGCATCCCGATCACCGGCATCGCCGAGGCGACGTTCGCGCGTTCACTCTCCGGGCACGCCGACCAGCGCGCGGCCGTCCGCCACGCCTTCGCCGACCCGGGCCCGACCTGGCAGGTCCAGGACCGGGACGCCTTTGTCGAGGACGTCCGGCGCGCACTGCTGGCCACCAAGATCATCGCCTACGCGCAGGGCTTCGACCAGATTCGGGCCGGCAGCCAGGAGTACGACTGGGACATCGACCTGGGCGGCACCGCCACGATCTGGCGGGGTGGATGCATCATCCGGGCCCGCTTCCTCGACCGGATCCGGCAGGCCTACGACGACCAGCCCGACCTGCCCACGCTGCTGGTGGCACCGTGGTTCGCCGACGCCGTACGCGCCGGGTTGTCGGGGTGGCGGCGCGTGGTCGCCGAGGCTGCCCACGCCGGCGTGCCCACCCCCGCGTTCGCCTCGTCCCTGTCCTACTTCGACGCGCTGCGCGCGGACCGGCTACCGGCGGCCCTGATCCAGGGCCTGCGGGACAACTTCGGCGCCCACACCTACCGCCGGGTTGACCGCGACGGCTCCTTCCACACCCTCTGGGCCGGCGACCGCAGCGAGGTCGAGGCCTGACCCGGGGCGCCCTGGGGGGGTCAGGTGGGGGGCGCCACCGGGTTCGGCAGCGCTCCGCCGAACCGGCGGTCCCGCTGGGCATAGAGCTCACAGGCGTACCAGAGGTGCCGGCGGTCGAAGTCCGGCCAGAGTGTGTCCAGGAAGACCAACTCGGCGTAGGCGCTCTGCCAGAGCAGGAAGTTGGAGGTGCGTTGCTCTCCGGAGGGGCGCAGGAAGAGATCCACGTCGGGGACCTCCGGGTGGTAGAGGTGGCGGGCCAGGGTCTTCTCGGTGACCTTGGCCGGGTCGAGCCGGCCGGCAGCCACCTCCCGGGCGATCGCGGCGGCCGCGTCGGCGATCTCGGCCTGCCCGCCATAGTTGACGCAGAACTGCAGGGTGAGCGTCGAGTTGCCGCGGGACATCTCCTCAGCCGCCTGCAACTCCGAGATGACGCTCTTCCACAGCCGCGGAGACCGGCCCGACCAGACGACCCGTACACCCAGGTCGACAAGTTGGTCGCGGCGGCGGCGGATCACGTCCCGGTTGAAGCCCATCAGGAAGCGCACCTCGTCCGGTGAGCGCCGCCAGTTCTCCGTCGAGAACGCGTACGCCGACAGGTACGGGATGCCCAGCTCGATCGCGCCCTCGACCGCATCGAAGAGGGAGAACTCGCCCGCCTCATGCCCCTTTGTCCGCGGTAGCCCGCGCTCCTTGGCCCACCGGCCGTTACCGTCCATCACCACCGCGACGTGCCGCGGCAACGCCTCGGCGGGCAGCGCCGGTGGCCGGGCGCCGGACGGGTGGGGGGTGGGCGGCACCGGCGCCCGGCCGGGTCGCCTGCTCGATCGGATCACTCGGTCTACTCCCTGTCCACGCCGGCCGCGGCCGACCCGACTCCGCCGGCCGGCATCCCGACCGCACCGGCGGCCGGAACGCCCCGGTCCACCAGCGGCAGCGAGCGTAGCGCGCGCTCCAGATGCCACTGCAGGTGCGCCGCGACCAGCCCGCTGCACTCCCGGCGGACGCCGCTCCCGGCGGCGTCGGCAACCCGCCAGTCGCCGCTGGTGAGCGCGGTCATCAGGTCAATGGTGGCCGGTGCGGGGTGGGCCGCGCCGGGCGGCCGACAGTCGAGGCAGACGGCACCACCGGCCGGGACGGAGAAGGCCCGGTGCCGCCCCGGCGTGCCGCAGACCGCGCAGCCGGCCAGCGCCGGCGCCCACCCGGCCAGGGCCATGCCACGCAGCAGGTACGCGTCCAGCACCAGCGTCGCGGCGTGCTCCCCGCCGGCCAGCGCGCGCAACGCCCCCAGGGTGAGCTGGAACAACCGCAGCGACGGCTCCCGCTCGACCGGGGTGAGCCGCTCCGCGGTCTCGCAGACCGCACTCGCCGCCGTGTAGCGGGGGTAGTCGCCAAGGAGGCGCTTGCCGTACAGGTCAATGCCCTCGACCTGGCTGACCGTGTGCAGCGAGCTGCCCTGCTGGCCCTTCGGGTCGCCGGCGAGTTGCAGGTCGACGTGGCCGAAGGGCTCCAGCCGGGCCCCGAACCTGCTGGTGGTCCGGCGCACCCCGCGGGCCACCGCGCGCAGCCGCCCGTGCCGACGGCTGAGCAGGGTGATGATGCGGTCCGACTCGCCGAGCTTCTGCACGCGCAGCACCACCGCATCGTCGCGGTAGAGCTGTCGGCGGTACCCGGCCATCGGATCATTCTCCCTCAGGTTGCCAGCTCCGGGTCGGCTCGGGGTGACCGCGGCGCCCCTGGATGGTCATCGCGCGTTGCTGTCCACGCTCTCGTTCTGCACGCGCTCGTTCTCCGCCGACCGGGGCGCCGGCACCACCGGCTGTTTCCGCGCCGTCGGGGCCTGGTCCGCCGGACCGACCGGGGGCTGCACCGCCTCGGGTGCGGCTGCCGCCCCCGCAGACGTGGCTGCCGCTCGGCGTCCGAAACCGGGAAACAACTCCGGCCGGCGCCGGGCCGCGATGTCCTCAACCCACCCGACGAGCATGATGACGACCCCGAGCAGGGCGAAGACCAGCGCGACCCGGATGGCCAGGCCGAGCAGGTTCTGGTGCGACCAACCAACCACGTCCACCAGCGGGGTGAGCGCGACCACGAAGGCCATGTGCCACAGGTACACGGTGAGGGCGCGCCGATTGACCAGAGTAATCAGCCGACTGACAAACGCGTTGCGGTCGATCCACGCCGTTCTCGACGGTTCCCGCCCGAGCACGACCAGGATGACACCGGCCGACCAGAGGGCGTTGGCGAGCGGATTGCCGTTGAGGTCGAGCCCCTTGGTCCCGGGCTGGGTCAGGTTCCACCAGCCGCCGGCGGCGACCAGGGCGATCGCGGTCGGCCACAAGACGCGGTTGGCGAGCCGGCGCAGCATCCCCTCCTGGTGCGCGAAGCCCAACATCCACGCCCCGAGGTACAGGCCGAACTGCTGCACCACCATCGGCGGATCCGGGTACAGCCCCAGTTCGATCGCCGCGATCAGGACATACGGGACGAGCAGGGTGGGCAGCGGGAACCGGCGGAACAACCACAATGCCAACGGCGAGACGAGCACAAACCAGAGGTAGTTGCGCAGGTACCAGATCGGGCTCAGCGCCAGGGCGCCCCAGTGGGTTGACGGTGGGTTGGCCACCGGGAAGAGCCAGAGCAGAACCTCGGAGGTGAACGGCAGCCCGGTGAGCAGCATGGCCGGTACGAAGATCGCGGCGACCATCCAGAGCGACGGCAACAGCCGCCGCAGCCGACGACCGACCGCCGCCGTCCCGAACCGATGCAGGGACGCCGCCATCAACGACCCGGCCAGCGCGAACATCACCGACATCGCGGGAAAGACCAACGTCATGGTGGCCCACCCGGTCACGTGGTAGACCACGACCCGTACGACGGCGAGGGCGCGCAGCAGGTCCAGGTAACGGTTTCGCATCAGCTCGCAACTATTTCCAGTAAGGGGCGGGCAACACAATCCCCTACCTTCCGCCGGCGACTGAAAAAGCGCGAGCCCGTCGGGAGGAAAGTGAATTTCCTCATCAACTCGTCGAAGTCGACAAGTCACCTGGAACGGCCGGCGACCAGCCGGCCGTTGCGCTAGAAACCGAGCTTACGGAGCTGTTTCGGGTCCCGCTGCCAGTCCTTCGCCACCCGTACGTGCAGGTCAAGGTAGACCCGCGTGCCGAGCAGCTCCTCGATCTGCCGCCGCGCCCGGATGCCGACGTCCCGGAGCCGGCTGGCCCGGTGCCCGATCACGATCGCCTTCTGGCTCGGCCGCTCGACGTACACATCGGCGTAGATCTTGATGACCCGTTCCGCCGGGAGCATCTCCTCCACCACCACCGCGATGGAGTGCGGCAGCTCATCGCGTACCCCCTCCAGGGCCGCCTCCCGGATCAGCTCGGCGACCAGCACCTGCTCCGGTTCCTCGGTGAGCATGTCGTCCGGGTAGAGCTGCGGTGACTCCGGCAGGTAGCGGGTCATCACGTCCACCAGCGTGTCGACCTGATGCCCGGAGACCGCGCTGACCGGCACGATCTCCGCGAAGTCCGCCAGTTCACTCACCGCGACCAGCTGCTTGGCCAGCTGCTCCCGGTCGACCAGGTCGGTCTTCGTCACCACGGCGAGCACGGTCGCCTTCAGCTCGGCCAACTCGCCGGTGATGAAGCGGTCGCCCCGGCCGATCGGCTCGTCGGCCGGAATGCAGAGGCCGATCACATCAACCTCGCTCCACGTCTGCCGCACCAGATCGTTGAGGCGCTCGCCGAGCAGCGTCCGGGGCCGGTGCAGGCCCGGCGTGTCGACCAGCACGAGCTGCGAGTCGGGCCGATGCAGCACCGCCCGGATGACGTGCCGGGTTGTCTGCGGCTTACTCGACGTGATGGCGATCTTCTGCCCGACGATCGCGTTGGTCAGCGTGGACTTGCCGGCGTTCGGCCGTCCCACGAAGCAGCCGAAGCCCGCCCGGTACGGCTGCCGAAGGTGCGCGGAGGTCACTCGGCCACCGTCCCGAGGAGCGTGCCGTCCGGGGCCGCCACGTGGATCGGCGCGTCGGCGGCGAGGTCACGGACCGCCGCACGGCCGGCGCCATCCAGCGTTGACGCCTCGGTCACCACCGCCGCGGCCTCCAACCGGGTGCAGCCCGCCGCCGCCGCCGAGGCCACCGCGAGCTGAAGCGCGGTCAACGCCAGCGACGGCAGCGAGACGCTCGCCGCGGCGTACGTCCGGCCGTCCTGGTCCCGGACCGCGGCACCTTCGACGGCACCGATCCGGCCGCGCGCCCCCCGGGCCAGGACGACCAGTTTGGCGTCCTCGGCGGTCAGCTCCACCGGGGTGAACCCGGCAGTCGGTACGGCGGGTGACTCAGGCATCGGCGGGTTGCCTCTCCTCGGCTTGGTCGGTGTCGTCCGGGGCGGCGGCGGATTCGCCACGCTTCGGATCGTGCTGTTGGTCGGCCGGCTCCACCCGGCGCACCAGGACCGTGTCGATCCGGTTGCGCCGCCCGGTGGTCCCCTCAGCGAGCAGCCGCAGACCGGCCACCTCAACCTGGGCACCGGGGATCGGGACCCGGCCCAGGGACTGCGCGAGCAGACCGCCCACCGTCTCCACCTCATCGTTGGGCAGCTCGGTGTCGAACAACTCGCCGAGGTCCTCCACGGGTAGCCGCGCGGTCACCCGCACCGCATCGTCGTCGAGGTGCTCGACCGGCGGACGCTCAACATCGTACTCGTCGGTGATCTCACCGACGATCTCCTCCAGGATGTCCTCGATCGTGACCAGCCCGCCGGTCCCGCCGTACTCGTCCACGACGATCACGAGGTGGTTCCGGGCGGCCTGCATCTCCGAAAGGAGATCGTCAACCGGCTTGGACTCCGGCACGAAGGTGGCGGGGCGCATCAACTCGGCCACCGGGAGGCGCCGATCCTCCGGGGCGCCGCCCTGCGTACGCCGGATCAGATCTTTCAGGTAGAGCACGCCGAGCACATCGTCAACGCTCTCGCCGATGACCGGGATCCGGGAGAAGCCGGACCGCAGAAAGAGCGCCAGGGCCTGGGAGAGCATCTTGTGCCGCTCGATCCAGACCATCTCGGTACGCGGCACCATCACCTCACGGACGATGGTGTCACCGAGCGCGAAGACCGAGTGGATCATCTGCCGCTCGCCATGCTCCACCACGCCGCGCTGCTCGGCCAGGTCGACCAGTTCACGCAGCTCCACCTGGGTGGCGAAGGGACCCTCCCGGAAACCGCGCCCCGGGGTGACCGCGTTACCGATCAGGATCAACAGCGAGGCGAGGGGGTTGAGTGCCCGACCCAGCCAACGCACCAGCGGCGCCACCCCGCGACCCACCGCGTAGGCGTGCTGCCGGCCGATGGTGCGCGGCCCGACGCCGACCACCACGAAGCTGACCACGGTCATCGCCCCGGCCGTCACCACCGCGGCCAACCAGCCGGCGCCGAGCGAGTCGACCGCAACCAGAGCCACCAGGGTGGTCGCGCTCAGCTCGGCGAGCAGCCGCAACAGCAGCAGCAGGTTGAGGTGCCGGACCACGTCCCCGGCGACGGACTGTAATGCTCGGGCGCCCCGGGCTCCGTCGCGGACCAACTCGGCCGCGCGGGCCGGCGAGACCGCGGCCAGCGCCGCCTCGGTCATCGCGATCAGGCCGGCGAGGACCACCAGGCCGGCCGCGAGGAAAACCAGTTGCACGTCGGGGAGGCCGGACGCACCGGCCGTTGCTGCGGCAAGAGAGGCCATCATCGTGACCGGGTCGACCGCCAACTCACCAGCAGCCGGGCCTGGAGGGCGAACATCTCCCGCTCCTCCTCCGGCTCGGCGTGGTCGTAGCCGAGCAGGTGCAGCACCCCGTGCACGGTGAGTAGATGCAGCTCATCGGCGGTGGAGTGGCCCGCGGTGGCCGCCTGCTTCGCGGCCACCTCGGGGCAGAGCACGATGTCACCGAGCAACGCCGGCTCGGCGCCGACGGTGGCGTTCTCCCCCGGCCCGTGGTCAACGCTGCCCTCGTCCATCGGAAAGGCAAGGACATCGGTGGGACCGTCCCCGCCCATCCAGCGATGGTTCAACTCGGCCATGTAGTCGATATCGACAAGCAACACGGAGAGCTCGGCGAGCTGGTTGACCCCCATTTCGTCGAGGGCGTGCCGGGCGACGGCGAGTACCGCGTCGGTATCGACGTCAACTCCGGACTCATTGGCAATCTCGATGGACACTGTCTTCCTTCGCTTCGTTAGCGGCGCCGACCGGCGCGGCCACCCTGGGCGGGCCGCCCGGGCACCGCCTGCACGCTCTTCGCCTGCTGGTTTTCCCGCTCCACGTCCCAGCGGGCGTACGCGTCGACGATCTCCCCAACCAGCCGGTGTCGGACCACGTCCGAGCTGGAGAGCTGGGCGAAGTGCACGTCCGCCAGATCGGTGAGGATCTCCCGGACGACCCGCAGGCCACTGGTCGTCCCGCCGGGAAGGTCCACCTGGGTTACGTCGCCGGTGACAACGATCCTGGAACCGAAGCCGAGCCGGGTGAGGAACATCTTCATCTGCTCCGGCGTGGTGTTCTGCGCCTCGTCCAGGATGATGAACGCGTCGTTGAGCGTACGACCCCGCATGTACGCCAGCGGCGCCACCTCGATCGTGCCCGCCGCCATCAGCTTCGGGATCGACTCCGGGTCAAGCATGTCGTGCAACGCGTCGTACAGCGGTCGCAGGTACGGGTCGATCTTCTCGTTCAGCGTGCCGGGCAGGAAGCCCAGCCGCTCGCCCGCCTCGACCGCCGGCCGGGTGAGGATGATCCGGTTGACCTGCTTGGCCTGCAGCGCCTGGACCGCCTTCGCCATCGCCAGGTAGGTCTTGCCGGTGCCGGCGGGACCGATACCGAAGACGATGGTGTGGGCGTCGATAGCGTCGACGTAACGCTTCTGCCCGAGCGTCTTGGGGCGAATGGTACGACCACGTCGGGAGAGGATGTTGAGCGTCAGGACCTCGGCGGGCCGTTCGGCGCTGCCCTGCTCGAGCATGCCAACGGTGCGCCGGACAGCATCGGTGGTCAGCGTCTCACCTTTCTCGATGAGTTCGATCAATTCGCCGAAGAGCCGCTCGGCGAGAGCGTTGTCCGCGGGTGCGCCGGTGATCGTGATCTCGTTACCCCGAACATGCACGTCGCTGTTCACGGAGCGCTCGACCAGTCGCAGGATCTCGTCCCCCGTACCGAGGAGATTGACCATGATCCTCGGCTCCGGGACGGTGATCCTGGTCTGTGCCCGGGGCGGGCCGGGAGGTGGGGTGCTGGTCATAGGTTGGGCCGCGTGGCCCTGCGCCACCTGCTCTCGATCTCGGCGCCGGGCTGGTCGCCGCGGCGTGCTGGTCGTTGCCCCCATCGTATCGGTTCAACCGCCGGGGTACCTCGCCCAATTCCCCTGCCCGGCACCGACCGGCCGACCCCCGCCGCCGTCAGCTGAGGTTACCGGTCAGCATCGGCCCGAGCGGCGCACCACCGAGCAGGTGTGCGTGGACATGAAAGACCTCCTGGCCCCCGTACGCCCCGGTGTTGAAGATCAGCCGGAAGCCGTCGCCGAGCAGCCCCTCCTCCTCGGCGACCGCGGCGGCGGTGGCGAGCACCTCACCGGCGAGCCCCGGGTCGCCCTCCGCCAGAGTGGCCACGTCGGCGTAGTGCTCCTTCGGGATCACCAGCACGTGCACCGGAGCCTTCGGACCGATGTCACGGAACGCGAGAGTTGTCCGGGTCTCCCGGACAACGGTGGCGGGAATCTCACCGGCGACGATCCGGCAGAACAGACAGTCAGTTGTGTTCACCGAGGCAGTGTAAGGAAACGCTCCGGGCATCGCCGCCCAGAGCGGAAGAACCGGCGCTACCAGCGGCCAAGGCGGCCGGCGAGCACCGAAAGCGCCGCCACCCCGGCGGTGGAGGTACGCAGCACCGACGGGCCCAGCCGCACCGTCCGGGCTCCGGCCTCGGCGAAGGCGGCCAGCTCGGTCGGGGCAACGCCGCCCTCGGGGCCGACCACCAACACGATCTCGCCCCGGTCGGGCAGCTCCGCGGTGACCAGACGTTCCTCCGCCTGCTCGTGCAGGACGAACGCCGCCGCGGCGCCGGCGATCCGGCGGGCCACCTCGGAGGTGGACTCGGCCGGCGCGCCGGTCACCACCGGCAGCCAGGCCCGACGGGCCTGCTTCGCGGCCTCCCGCGCGGTGGCGACCCACTTGCCCCGGGCACGTGTCCCCCGGTCGCCCCGCCACTGGGTGACCGAACGCGCGGCCGCCCAGGGCACGATCGCGTCCACGCCGACCTCGGTCATCGCCTGTACGGCCAGCTCACCCCGCTCCCCCTTGGCCAGCCCCTGAACGACGACGAGCCGGTGGGCGGGGGCGGCCAGGTGTTCCCGGGAGGTGATCCGAAAGTCAAGCACGCCCTGCCCCACCGCCGTGACCACGGCGACGGCCGTGCCGCCGCGGCCGTCAGCGAGCAGTAACTCCTCGCCGACCCGCAACCGCTGCACCGTCGCGGCGTGATGCCCCTCCGGCCCGTCCAGGGTCGCCGTCTCGGCGGTGGGCAACGAATCAACCAGGAACAGCGGCGCGGACACGATGCCAGGCTAGCGACCATCCCGGTGCCCTGGGCCGCTGGCCTGGGACACCGGGACAGGTCGAGTCAGGCGTGGCCGTTGAAAGCGTCGCGCATCCGGGAGAAGAAGCCCCCCTGCTTGGTCAGCTCGGCGACCTCCTCGCCCCGGGTCTGGGCGAACTCGCGCAGCATCTGTTCCTGATCGGCGTCCAGCTTGGTGGGCGTCCGCACGTCCAGGTGGACGAACAGATCACCCCGGCCGGTCCCCCGCAGGTGCGGCACGCCGCGGGCGCGAAGCCGCAGCATGCTGCCGGGCTGGGTGCCGGCCTTGACGTCAACCGGCTCCTCGCTGTCCAGCGTCTTGATGGTCAGGCGGGTGCCGAGCGCCGCTGTCGTCATCGGGACAGCCACCCGGCAGTGCAGGTCGTCGCCCTTGCGGGAGAAGACATCGTGCGGGCGCTCATGGATCTCCACATAGAGGTCGCCGGCGGTGCCACCGCCGGGGCCCACCTCGCCCTGCTGGGCCAGTCGGATCCGCATCCCGTCCTCGACCCCGGCGGGAATCTTGACCGTCAGCGAACGCCGGGTCCGCACCCGGCCGTCCCCGGCGCAGGTGGGGCAGGGGTTCGGAATCGTGGTGCCGTGGCCCTGACAGGCGGTACACGGCCGGGCCGAAACCACCTGCCCGAGGAAGGTGCGCTGCACCGACTGCACCTCGCCCCGCCCGCCACACGCCTCGCAGGTCTCCGGATGGGTGCCGGCGGCGGTGCCCGCACCGGAACAGGTGGTGCAGAGCACGGCGGTGTCGACCGCGATCGGCGCCTCCACGCCGAACGCGGTCTCGGGCAGGTCCAGCTCGAGGCGCAGGATCGCGTCGGAGCCCGGTCGGGTGCGGGGGCGCGGCCCCCGTCCGCCGCCGCCGGCGGCCCCCCCGAAGAAGGCGTCCATGATGTCCTGGAAGCCGACGAACGGGCCGGCCTCGCCGGGTCCACCCGGGCCGCCGCCCCCGCCGCCGGGGGCAAGCGGGTCGCCACCGAGGTCAACGATCTGCCGCTTCCGGTCGTCGGAGAGGACCTCGTACGCGGCGTTGATGTCCTTGAACTTCTCTTGCGCCGCCACGTCCGGATTAACGTCCGGGTGGTACTGGCGCGCGAGCTTGCGGTAGGCGCGCTTGATCTCGTCGTCGGAGGCTTCCCGGCTCACGCCGAGGATGCCGTAGTAGTCCTTGGCCACTGCGTTCGGTGTCCTCATGTTCGTCTCGCTTGCGCCGACCGCCGGCCCGATCCGGCCGGACGGTAATGCCTAGTTCTGGGCGAGCAGGTCGCCCACGTAGCGCGCCACGGCCCGAACCGTGGCGATGGTGCTGGGATAGTCCATCCGGGTCGGCCCGACCACTCCGAGACCCCCCAGGATGGTCACCCCTGGCCCGTAGCCGGTGCTCACCACCGAGGTGGCCCGGAGATTGTCGATCTCGTTCTCGTCGCCGATCCGGACGCGCATCGCGCTCGGCTCGACCTCCCCAATGAGTTTGAGGAGGACCACCTCCTCCTCCAGCGCCTCCAGGATGGGGCGCAGCGACCCCTGGAAGTCGAGCAGACCACCGCGGGTGAGATTGGCGGTGCCGGCGAGGGCGATGCGCTCCTCGTGCCGTTCGACCAGCGTCTCCAGCAGGACGGTGGAGAGGGTGATCATGGCCGGTCGCAGCTCACCGCTCACCTCGTCAACCAACGCCTGCACCAGTGGCGGTGTGTCGGCGAGCCGGGTACCGACCAGCTTCTCGTTGACCAGCTGACGCAGATCGATCACGTCGTCAGGGAGAATCGGCCCCGGTAGCTCGACGAGCCGCTGCTCGACCCGACCGGTATCGGCGATCATGACAAGCATCAGCCGGGTGGTGGAGACCGGCACCAGCTCCAGGTGCCGGACCGAGGATCGGGCCAGCGACGGGTACTGCACGACGGCGACCTGCCGGGTCAACTGGGCCAGCAGCCGGACCGTGCGGTGCACCACGTCGTCGAGGTCAAGCGCGCCGACCAGGAAACGCTCGATCGCCCGGCGCTCGGCCGGGGTGAGCGGCTTCACCCGGGACAGCCGGTCCACGAAGAGCCGGTAGCCACGGTCGGTGGGCACCCGGCCGGCGCTGGTGTGCGGCTGCCGAATGTAGCCCTCCTCCTCCAGGACCGCCATGTCGTTGCGGACGGTCGCTGGGGAGACCCCGAGTTGGTGGCGCTCGACCAGCATCTTGCTGCCGACGGGCTCCTGCGTGGCGACGTAGTCTTCGACGATCGCGCGCAGCACCGCGAGTTTGCGGTCGTCGAGACCCATCCTTCCCCCTCCTCCCACCACGCGTCGGCCGTCGAGGCGCCTCCTGGCACTCGACTCTAGCGAGTGCCAGTCTACGTCGGCACGCCCGCCAGCGCGATGATCAACAAAGATCGAGTACCGTCATCGAATGATGCGGCTGGGCCTGCCGCCCGACCCGACGGTCCGCCTAAAATGATCATCTGGACAGCCGGGACGCCGCGCTGGGGCTCGTTGTCCGCTGCGCCTACGGTGACCCCATGACGGAACCACCTCGCCCTCCTACCGGCGGAGAGCCCGGCTACCCGGCCCGGGTCCCGACGACCCCACCACCCCGATGCCCGGGACATCCGACCCGGGTAGCTTGCCGCCACCGGGCAGCTACCCACCCCCCGGCGCCCTGCCGCCGCCCGGCGGCTATCCACCCAGCGATGCCGGTTACCCACCCGGCGGCGGCTACGGCCCACCCGGCGGCGGCTACGGCCCACCCGGCGGTTACGGAAACAGCGAGGACCGGATGTGGGTCCTCGGCGCGCACCTCGGCGGCGCCGTCGGCGCACTGATCAGCTTTGGTCTGCTCGGGTTCGTCGCCCCACTGGTCGCCTACCTGGCCCGCGGCAACCAGTCACCAACCGTCCGCGCACACGCCCAAGCGGCGCTCAACTTCCAGATCACCTGGTCCTTGATCGCCTTCGTCCTGCTGTTCCTGGGCTGGTGCCTGCTGTTCCTGCCGAACATCGCCGTCGTGGTGATGCAGATCGTGTTCGGCATCATCGCCGCCCTACGGGCGAATGAAGGCCGGCATTACCGCTACCCGATGTCGGCCAGCCTCATCAAGTGAAGCCCGACTGGCCGGATCCCGACTGAACGGGTTCCGGCCGGGCCGGCTCCGCTGTTGCCCGGTCCCATCGCCGTCGCGGTCCACGCCCGCACCGCCCGATCATCCGACCTGCCCAACTGACTGGATGACCGGATACGGGTGGTTCGTGGGCACTGGGCCAACGAGGACCGGAACGGCGCCGATCAGCCGAGCAGGTCCCGCACCACCGCGTCCGCGAGCAGGCGACCGCGCAGGGTCAACACCGCCCGACCGTCGCCGTACGCCGCCGCGGCCAGCAGACCCGCTGCCCGGGCCCGATCGGCGCCGGCACGACCGACAGGGTCCAACACGTCCAGCGGCAGGCCCGCGGCGAGCCGGAGCCGCAGCATGACGTCCTCCAGGTGCGCCTCGTCGGCGGTCAACACCTCCCGGGCCAAGCCCGGCGACGCCCCCGCCGCGAGCCGTTGCGCGTACGCCGTGGGGTGTTTGACGTTCCACCAACGCACCCCGCCGATGTGGCTGTGTGCCCCCGGGCCGAGGCCCCACCAGTTGCCGCCGGTCCAGTACAAGAGGTTGTGCCGGCACCGGGCGGCTGGTGTCCGCGCCCAGTTGGAGACCTCGTACCAGGAGAACCCGGCGGCGTCGAGGGCCGCCTCCGCGGCCAGGTAACGGTCCGCGGCGACGTCGTCGGAGGGCTGCGCCAACTCGCCCCGCCGCACCTGGGCCGCGAGCCGGGTCCCCTCCTCCACGATCAGGGAGTACGCGCTGACGTGGTCCACCCCCGCGGCGACCACCTCGTCCAGCGAGGCGGCGAAGTCGGCCGCGCTCTCCCCCGGCGTCCCATAGATCAGGTCCAGGTTGACGTGGTCGAACCCGGCCTCCCGGGCCTCCCGGGCGGCGGCGACGGCCCGGCCGGCGCTGTGCCGCCGATCCAGGATCGCGAGCACCCCGGGCGAGGCGGACTGCATGCCCAGCGAGATCCTCGTGTAGCCGGCGGTCCGCAGCGCGGCGAGAGAGCGCGGGGTGACCGACTCCGGGTTGGCCTCCGTGGTGATCTCCGCGTCGGCGGCCAACCCCCAGGTGCGATCGATGCCGTCGAGGATCCGGGCGAGGTCCGCCGCGGGCAGCAGGGTGGGGGTGCCACCGCCGACGAAGACCGTGTCGACCCGGGGCGGAGGGTTCCCGCGCAGCACCCGGGCGGCCAGCGCGAGTTCGGCGAGTACGGTGTCGGCGTACTCCTCCCGGCTGGCGCCACCCCCCAACTCGGCGGCCGTGTAGGTGTTGAAGTCGCAGTACCCGCACCGGCTGGCACAGAAGGGGACGTGTACGTACACGCCGAACCCCCGCGTTCCCACCGAGGTCAGGGCGGTTGTGGGCAGCGATCCATCCACCGGGATGCGCTCGCCTTCTGGTAGGACACCGGGCATGGCCACTAGTGTGCCCGCATGACCTCTCCCGACGCGCTGGTGCAGGCCGCCACGGCCGGTGGGGTGACCACCCTCACCCTGAACAGCCCGCACAACCGCAACGCGCTCTCCACCCCGCTGATGACCCAGCTGCTCGACGGACTCGCCGCGGCGGTCGCCGACGACGCCGTACGCGCCGTCGTGCTGGACCATGCCGGGCCGGTATTCTGCTCCGGCGCCGACCTGAAGGAGACCGCCGCCGCGTACGCCAGCGGCACGGTGCCGGCCGGGATGCTCGGTGACGTGCTCGCGGCCGTATCGGAATGCCCAAAGCCAGTGGTGGCGCGGGTGGCCGGGCCGGCACGGGCCGGCGGGCTGGGCCTGATCGCCGCGGCCGATCTGGCGATCTGCGCCCAGGAGGCGACGTTCGCCTTCACCGAGGTCCGAATCGGGGTGATCCCGGCGGTGATCTCGGCGACGGTGCTGCCCCGACTGCGGCCCCGCGCCGCGGCCGAGCTCTACCTGACCGGGGACACCTTCGACGGGCAGCGGGCCGCCGAAGTCGGTCTGGTCACCACGGCGGTGCCACTGGCGGAGTTGGACGCCGTCGTCGCCCGTTACTGCGATTCGCTGGTCCGGGGCGCACCCGGCGCACTGGCCGGGGCGAAGCAGCTGCTCCACCGCCCCACCGCGACCGATCTGCGGGGCGAGCTCGCCGACCTGGCCGCCCTCTCCACCGGCTACTTTCTCTCCGCGGAGGGGTTGGAGGGCGTGTCAGCGTTCCGGGAGAAGCGGCCGGCGAGCTGGGTGCCGGGGCAGTAGCCCGGTTCCTGGCCGGGCCAGTAGCCCGGTTCCTGGCCGGGCCCGGCATCGGCGATAGCTCCGGCTTTCTCCGGGCCTGGCACGGACGGAAGCCCCGGGTTTCTGGCCGGCGCAGCACGGGAAGGCTGACGCCCACCGTCGCCTCGACCGACCGGCAGCCGAACCGACCGAACGCCCGGGCAGCGCCGCCCCGGCTGGCCGCGGCTCACCGGGCACCCGGGGCTTACGCTTGTCGGACTCATCAAACAGGGGGTGCAGGTGCGGACTCGGGCAGTCGTAGCGACTGGCATCGTTCTGGCGCTCGTCGCCGTGGTCGGGCTCTTCGTCACCTTCCGGCACATCGCGGACGGGATTCGGCTCCCGTTCGCCGGGCGGAGCTGCACGGTGCAGGCGGACGGCGAGGTGGAGCTGGATGCCGGCCAGATGGCCAACGCGGCGACGATCGCGGCCATCGGGGCGCAACGCGGCATGCCGGAACGGGCGGTCGTGGTGGCGCTGGCGACCGCGTACCAGGAGTCGGGGCTGCGCAACCTGGCCGGCGGCGACCGGGACTCGGTGGGCCTGTTCCAGCAGCGGCCCAGCCAGGGCTGGGGCTCGCCAGCCGAGATCCGGGACCCGCGGTACGCGACGAACACCTTCTACGCCGCGCTGGCGAAGGTGCGCGACTGGGAGGAGATGCGGGTGACCGACGCCGCCCAGACGGTGCAGCGCTCGGCCTTCCCGGAGGCATACCAGAAGTGGGCCGACGAGTCGGAGGTGCTGAGCCGGGCCCTGCTCGGTCAGGCCAGCGGAGCGGTGGCCTGCGCCGTCAACGACGATCCGCAGCACCGCGGGGCCGCGGCGACCGCGGCGCTGGCCCAGGGGCTGACCCTGGACTGGGGGCTCGCCCCCGACGCCGCGGCGGCCGGCCCGACCCGGCTGACCGTGACGGTGGACGACGAGCAGGGCGGCTGGCGGTACGCGCACTGGCTGGTGTCCCACGCCCAGGACAACGGAGTCCAACAGGTCCACTTCCAAGGGCTACGGTGGACCGCGGAGGAGGGCGCCTGGGCCCCGACAACCGGCAAACAGAGCCCCACCCAGGTGGTCGCCGAGGTCCTCGACGCCTCCTGAGGTCGACCGGATCGAGGGACGCGGGGGGACTCAGGACAGCTGTCCTGAGTCCCCCCGCCTCGGCTATTTCTTACCGGACGTCTTGCCGCCGCCACCGCCGCCACCGCCGCCACCGGAGTCCGAGGAGAGCGCGGCGATGAACGCCTCCTGCGGCACCTCGACCCGGCCCACCATCTTCATCCGCTTCTTGCCTTCCTTCTGCTTCTCCAGCAGCTTGCGCTTGCGGCTGATGTCGCCGCCGTAGCACTTCGCCAGGACGTCCTTGCGGATCGCGCGGATCGTCTCCCGGGCGATCACCCGACTGCCGATCGCCGCCTGGATGGGCACCTCGAACTGCTGGCGGGGGATCAGGGAGCGCAGCTTCGCGGCGATGGTGGTGCCGTAGGCGTACGCCTTGTCCTTGTGCACGATCGCGCTGAACGCGTCAACCGGCTCACCGTGCAGCAGGATATCCACCTTGACCAGGTCGGAGGCCTGCTCGCCGGAGGGCTCGTAGTCCAACGACGCGTACCCCTTGGTGCGGCTCTTGAGCTGGTCGAAGAAGTCGAAAATAATCTCCGCCAGCGGCAGCGTGTAGCGCAGCTCCACCCGGTCGGCGGAGAGGTAGTCCATGCCGAGCAGCGTGCCCCGGCGGCCCTGACAGAGCTCCATGACCGCGCCGACGAAGTCGTTCGGGGTCAACACCGTGGCGCGCACCACCGGCTCGTACACCTCGGCGATCTTGCCGGTCGGGTACTCGCTCGGGTTGGTGACCACGACCTCCTCGCCGTCCTCGTTGATGGCCCGGTAGACCACGTTCGGCGCGGTGGAGATCAGGTCGAGGTTGAACTCCCGCTCCAGCCGCTCCCGAATGATCTCGAGGTGCAGCAGGCCGAGGAAGCCGCAGCGAAAGCCGAAACCGAGCGCACCGGAGGTCTCCGGCTCGTAGGTCAGCGCCGCGTCATTGAGCTTGAGCTTGTCCAACGCGTCCCGCAGGTTCGGGTAGTCCGACCCGTCGATCGGGTAGAGGCCGGAGTAGACCATCGGCTTCGGGTCCTTGTACCCGCCGAGCGGCTCCGCCGCCGGCCTCGCGTTGATGGTGACGGTGTCACCGACCCGCGACTGCCGGACATCCTTCACGCCGGTGATCAGATATCCGACCTCGCCGACACCGAGGGCGTCCGCCTTGACCATCTCCGGGGAGATCACCCCGATCTCCAGCAGTTCGTGGACCGCACCGGTGGACATCATCTTGATCCGGTCCCGGGCGTTGATCTGCCCGTCAACCACCCGGACATAGGTGACCACGCCGCGGTATACGTCGTACACCGAGTCGAAGATCATTGCTCGGGCCGACGACCCCGCCACACCGACCGGCGGGGTGAACTGCCGGACGATCTCGTCGAGCAGGTGCGGCACGCCGTCGCCGGTCTTGCCGGAGACCCGGATACAGTCCGCCGGATCACCGCCGATCAGGTGCGCCAGCTCCTCGGCGTACTTCTCCGGCTGGGCCGCCGGCAGGTCGATCTTGTTGAGCACCGGGATGATGTGCAGATCGTTCTCGAGCGCCAGGTAGAGGTTGGCCAGGGTCTGCGCCTCGATACCCTGGGCGGCGTCCACCAGCAGGATCGCGCCCTCGCAGGCCGCCAGGGAGCGGGAGACCTCGTAGCTGAAGTCGACGTGCCCGGGGGTGTCGATCATGTTGAGCACGGCGCTCTCGCCGGCCCGCTCCCCCTCCCGAATCGCCCACGGCATTCGGACGGCCTGACTCTTGATGGTGATCCCGCGCTCCCGCTCGATGTCCATCCGATCGAGGTATTGCGCCCGCATCTGTCGGGGGTCGACCACACCGGTGAGCTGCAACATCCGGTCGGCCAGGGTCGACTTCCCATGATCGATGTGGGCGATGATGCAGAAGTTCCGGATACGCGCCGGTTCGGTGGCACCAGGAGTGTTCGCGCCGGAATCGAGCGTCGGTGGCACAGCGGTCCGTTCTGGTCGACTGACGTGGAGCGAGCCGGCGCGGCACCGGCCCCCGCTAATGCTCCCACGCCACGCCCTCGGTTCCGCTGCGCGGGCAAACCCGAGCGCACCCGGCGACGAACCGGGCCGGTTCAGCGGCAGGCCGGCCGGTCCGCCCGGCCGCCCGACGAATCACTGGCAACCGCGCTATTCGCCCGGCGGCTCGACGAAGAGGGCGGCGAGCTTCGGGAGCCGGCGGCGGGCCTCATCCGCGTCGTCGAAATCCCAGAAGTCGTTCAGGTCGGGCACCGGAACCGGATCCCGGTCCGCCGGCAGCTCGGTCGCGGTCGCCTTCCGGTACGCCTCCCACGGCACCGCCAACATTCGGGCGCAGGCGAACTCCTCACCCGACAACGACGCGGTCCGTACCGGCGGCAGGTCGGCCAGCGAGTCCGGCTCGGCGACGGCCCCCGCGAACACCTCGCGCCCCTGGGTCATCAGCCAGCCACGGAAGTCGTGGAAGCCGTCGTCGGAGATCCCGCCGTTGATCAGGTACGCCGCGCCCCAGAGGTCCACCCGGTGCGAGGCGGCCAGCACCCGGGCCTGATGACGCGTGTATCCGAGGATCTCCTCCGGCTCCCGCGCCGCGAGCAGGGCCACGGCCCGAACGGCCACCGCGTCCGGCTCGCCCCCACCCCCTACCCGGGCCTGGTCAACCAGCTGCCAGAAGTCGTCGGTCCGCATGACCCGCCAGTCTTCCAGAACCGGCCAAGCGGGACCGTGTGACGACCCCCGAACCCGCCGACCAGGAGTGTGCGACAACCTTCCGAACCCGCCGACCAGGGGGTGCGACAACCTTCCCGAAGTCACCCGATCATGGCTGGCCGGTAACCCCCGCCGTCCGTTCGTCGACACACTGCCCGCTTAGCCTGGTGGACTCGCGAATCCGTACGACACTGGAAAGATGCCGAGTTCACCCCCGCATCCCGGGACCACCCGCCGGCCCGGCTGGTCCGACCTGCCCGTGGGTTTGCGGGCAGCCCTCGCCGACCGCCTCGGCGCCCCGGTGGTCGCGACCCGTACCGCGACCACCGGCTTCACCCGTGGCTTCGCCGGGGTGCTGTCCGCCGCCGACGGCGGCCGGGTCTTCGTCAAGGCCGCGCCCCGCGATTCCCACCTGGCCAACTGGTACTGGCGAGAGGCGACGGTCCTCGACCGGCTCCCGCCCGGGCTGGCGGCACCCCGAACCCGCTGGACCCTGACAGAGTCCGGCTGGTTCGCCGTCGCCCTCGACGCGGTTGACGGCTATCCGCCCGGACGCCCGTGGGAGCCATCGGAGCTGACCACCACCCTGACCGCGTACGCGGAGGTCGCCGCCGCCCTGGACCCACCGCCCAGCGACCTCGCCGCGCTCAACCCGCCACACCTGGCCGAGCTGGCCCAAGCCGACATCCTCTGCTGGGGTGACGTGGCAGCAGGCCGGGAGGCCCCTCCGCCGCTGCCGGCCGGGCTCGAGCAGCGGCTGCCCGAACTGGTCGGGCTCGAGTCCCGGCTACCGGGGTACCTCGCCCCGGCGTCCGGATTGATCCACGGGGACCTGCGTCCGGACAACGTGCTCCTCACCTCGCACGGGCAGGTGTGGTTCTGTGACTGGACCTGGCTCTGCCGCGGTCCGGCCTGGTTCGACCTGGTCACGCTCCTCCTCGGGGGGCATGCCGTGGAGCAGCAGGAGGTCACCGTCGCCGCGTTGGCCGGTACCGGCGGCGCAAGCTCCCCGGCCGAACCAGCGAGCTCCCCCTTCCCGACGATCACCGTCGGACCAACGCCCGCCCTGACCACCGACTGGCTGGACACCGCCTTCGCGGCCCACCCGGCTACCGCCGAGGCCCCGCCGGATGCCCTGGATGTCACGCTGGCGGCGCTGGCCGGCTACTTCCTCACCACCGCAGCCACGGTTCCGGAGACCGCGACCGAGCAGCTCGCGACCCACCAACGCCGCAGCGGCGAGTACGCGCTCGACTGGCTCGCCCGCCGGCAGGGCTGGAGCTGAACCCCATCGGGTGCGGAACCCGCCGGGTGCAGAGCTCCACCGCCAGTCGCACCGCCCCCGGCGGGTGGCTCGGGAGGCAACTTTGGCGCTACTCGAGCGACCTGGTAGCCTTGCACTTCGCGCGACGATGACGCATGCTCGCCGCGCGGATGCAGACCAACCCGAGCTATCAGACGAGGCTGTCGCGTGGCGAACATCAAGTCCCAGATCAAGCGCAACCGGCAGAACGAGAAGCGCCGGCTGCGTAACAAGTCGGTCAAGTCGTCGCTGAAGACCGCCATCCGCAAGTTCCACGAGGCCGCCGAGACCGGCGACGTGGAGAACGCGACGGTTCTCATGCGCGATGCCGCCCGCAAGCTGGACAAGGCCGCCAGCAAGGGCGTTATCCACGCCAACCAGGCTGCGAACCGTAAGTCGGCGATCGCCAAGCGCGTGGCGTCGTTCTCCGCCTGACCCAGCCATACCAGTTCAGGACGAAACCCCGGCCCGATCCGGTCCGGGGTTTTGTGCTGCCCGCCGCACGCTTCTCCTGCGGTGATCCGGGGCAGCGGTCGTGCTGCCGAGGTCAGCGTTCGGCCGGGGCCGCTCCGGCCGAGGGCAACTCCCGCGCTCCGACCGTGGGCAACTCCCGCACTTCGGCCGAGGGCAGCTCTCGCACTGCGGCCGTAGCCAGCTCTCCGGGACGCTCCGGACCGGACGAGACGACAACGCCGGGCACGCTGTGCCGGATCCAGCCAACCCGCGCGGTGCCGACCACCGGCTCCATCTGGTGGCGGAAGCGGTCCCGCTCCTGGTCGGGCACGAGCGCCGCGGAGCGGACGACCCGCGCCGCCACCACATCGTTGATCTTCACCATCACCGCGACCATCGCCGGCAGCACCAGCACCGACCACCAGCTGACCAGTTCGGCGAGCGCCAGCAGTGCCGCCAGCGCGACGGCCCCCTCGAAGAAGACGAAGCAGAGCACCCCACCGGGGTTGACGAACCGCAGCCCCAGCAGGCGCGCGTACAACGGCCGGTAGCGCTCCTCCTCCGCCGTCAGGATGGCCCACGACCTCGGTCCGGTCACCGGCCGCCACCCTGCCGCGCCGCTGCCACCGAGAAGACGGCCCGCTCCAACGCGTACGCCCGGTCCTCCGAGCCCCCCTTCACGGCTGCGTTGCACTCGGCCGCGGCCCGCATGGCCTGCACCAGACCCTCCGGCGTCCAACCGCGGCTCTGCCGCTGCGCCCGCTCAATCTTCCAGGCCGGCATGCCGAGGGTGCTCGCCAGTTGGTAGGGGCTCCCCCGCCCGGCGGAGGCGACCCGGGCCACGGTACGCACGCCGTCGGCGAGCGCATCAGCAATCGGCACCGGGTCAACGCCGACGTGCAGCGCCCAACGCAGCGCCTCCAGCGCCGCCGGCACGTCGCCCACCATCGTCGCATCGGCGACGGTGAAGCCGGACACCTCGACCCGCCCCCGGTAGTACCGGGCCACGGTCTCCGGGCTGATCTTCCCGTCGGTGTCGGCCATCAACTGCGAGCAGGCGGCGGCGAGTTCGCGCAGGTCATTACCGACCGCCGCGATGAGCGCCTCGGCGGCGGAGTCGGTACACCGGCCACCGGCCCGCCGAAACTCGTCCCGGACGAACGTCACCCGCTCCCGGTGCCCCTTCAGCCGGGCAGCCGGCACCACGGTAGCGCCGGCCGCCTTCAGCCCGTCCGCGAACGCCTTGCCCTTGGCCGCACCGAGGTGGAGCACGACCAGCTGCACCTCGGGGTCGGGGTTCTTCGCGTAAGCGAGGAGGGCCGCCGCCAGATCCTTCCGCGCGTCCTGGCCGGATCGCAGGATCAACAACCGCCGTCCGCCGAAGAGCGACGGACTGAGCATCTCCGCGATCTCACCGACGGTGAGGGAGCCGGCTTGATATTCACGGACGTCCACCTCCGGATCCACACTCCGGCTCTGGGCGACCGCCTCGGTGACCGCGCGAGTAGCGAGAAGTTCCTCGTCACCAAGGACGAGCAGAATCGGAGCGAGGCTGGCGGCGATCACGCCGCCCATATTCGCATGGTCGGCCGAACACGCCAGCCCGGTCGTCCGCCCTCCGATGTCAGAGCCCGCACTCAACGCAAATCCCGACTTTTGCGTCTGTTTCATCTTGAAAACTGACATAACTAGCGTGCGCGCCGAGTCCGCGCTGATCAAACACCCCACCTTGAAGCGGTGGCTGAGGACGTCGAAGAACGGACGCCCCGCCATCGACCGCGCCAAGATCAAGATGGAGGAGCGGTTGGACGGCAAGTACCTTCTGACCAGCTCCGACCCGCACCTGACCGCAGAGGAGATCGCGGTCGGCTACAAGGCGCTCCTGGAGGCCGAGCGCGGGTTTCGCGACCTGAGAACGGTGCTGGAGCTGCGGCCGGTCTTCCACCGCCTCGAGCACCGCATCCACGCCCACGTGCTGCTGTGCTGGCTCGCCCTGCGGCATCAAGCCGCCACCCCGAATCACTGCCGCCGACCCTGCCTGACCAGCCGCAACGCGTCCACGTGGACACACGCCTCCGCGGCCGCTCTCTCGACGTTTCCGCAGATCAACCCCTGTTTCGACGCATCCGCGTGCCCACCAACTGCGGAACTCGGGCAGCACTCCGGAGACCACTGACGGTTACTCACGGTGATAGGGGAGGAAAACGCACATCGGGTACGGACGTTGCTGCGAGGCTGCTGGATCGGGGGGTCGGACTGGCACACCGACGGTGATGATGTCAGCGAACTCCCGCTGCTCAGGCGGTCGGCCACCCCGTCATTGGGGCCGACCCCGGGGGGTGCTGCTACTGTTACCGGAATGTTCCTCCTTTGTGCGTAGACCAAAGACTGCCTCCGCCCTGGTGCGGATCAAGGCCTTACTGTCTTTGACCTGCCTTTGGCGCGTACGCGCACCACGTTCGATGAGGAACGTCATATGTCTTCCCTGCCAGGGAATCCTCCGTATTAACGGTGCTGCGTCAGCCAGATGCGCTGGCCACTCTGGACCGCCACGGCCTGGGCACGGCTACGGCCGACGTCCTCAGGGCCGCCGTGACCCTGTCCCTTGCCCGTGTGCCGGGTGCTCCGCCCGGCGCCGGCACCGTCACGGGCCCCCGTCCGTAGCCGCCCACGGCCGCACCCCGGCCCGGGACGAACCCCGCCGTCCGCGATCGCGCACCCCCTAGTCCACAGCCCGTCCCGCGCTCGCCACCGGGACGCGCGAACCCCCAGGAGTCCCCCGTGTCATCCGCATCCCCTGCGCATGCCCCCTCCTATCTCACCGTCCTCCGGCTACCGCAGGCGGCCCGCACGTTCGGCGCCGCGCTCGTCGCCCGGTTCGCCTACGGCATCGTCTTCCTGGCGCTGGTGCTCACCGTCAACCACGCGACGGGCTCGTACGCCGTCGCCGGCGGTGTCCTGGCCGTCTTCGGACTCGCCAGTTCCCTGTTGGCCCCGTACCGCGCCCGCCTCATCGACCGGCACGGCGTGCATCGGGCGCTGCTGCCCATGGCGGCCGCATGTGCGGCGCTGCTCGGCCTGATCGCGGCGGTGGCCTGGCAGCCGGGTGCCCCCGGTGCAGCGATGTGGGTGCTCGGCACCGCGGCCGGCGCGTGCGCGCCCCCGCTGGGACCATTCATGCGCACCCTGTGGCGTGATCTGGTCCCAGACGACGAGCAACTGCTCCAGCGGGCCTACTCGTTGGACACTGTCGCGGAGGAACTGCTCTACGTCGTCGGGCCCCTGCTGGCCGGGGCGCTCACGGCACTCGCGGAGCCCGCCCTCGGAGTCGCCCTGAGCGCGGTGCTGCTGTTCGGCGGCACGGCTGCCCTCGCGGGCTCCCCGGTCGCCGCCTCCTTCCGCGGTTCAGCCGCGCCGCAGCCCGACACCGGCGGCGAGCAGGGGACCGCCCCGCCCCGCCGGGACGTGCGCTGGTGGGCGTCCCTGGCCGATCCGGTTCTTGTCACCGCCGGCCTGGGGGCCTGCCTGGGGGCCTTCAATCTCCTGGCCGTCGCCTTCGCAGACCGGCACGGCGCCGCTGCCTCCGTGTCCTGGGTGTCGGCGGCGCTGGCGGTCAGCAGCGCGCTGGGCGGGCTGCTCTACGGCGCGGTGCGCTGGCGGCTGTCCACACACACCCGGCTGCCGATTCTGGCCGCTTTTCTCGGAGTTTTCTGTGTGCTGTCCGGCCAGGCCACTGGAATGGTCGGGCTGGTTGCGCTGGCCGGTGCCGTTGGGTTTCTGATGGCGCCGACGCTGACCACGGCCTATCTGATTGCCGGCGCAGTGGATTCCCAGGCCCGCAGCACGGAGGCCGGTACCTGGGTGAATACCGCCTTCAACACGGGAAATGCCGCGGGGTCGGCCGGAATCGGCCTGCTGCTGTCTCCCCTCTCTTTGGCCTGGTGTTTCGCTGTGACCGGAGCCGTTGTGCTGCTTCCCGCAGCCGTCACTGCCCTGTCTCAGACTGCTCGAAAAATTCGCGGAAGTGTGCGGGGTGAAATTCCCCGGACGGCCGCAAGGCTGAATCAGGTAAGGGAGAGAAGTCCTTGAGCAAATAACCTCGGAGCCGCTCTCGGGAAGCTGCCCATCCTGCTGCGCTTCCCTTTGATTCCACCTCCTCCAATTTCCTTGACGCCCAGCTCTCGAGGTCCAGAAGGTCCAGGTCCGCTCGGCGCACCAGGAGATCGCCGGCGAGCGCATCCCGGGCGAGGGCCCCACCCACGAGGGCTTCACGCAGTCAGATGTCACCTACCGATGCAGCAGACCTTCGCCTGGGAAACTGACATGCGTAGCTACCGTCTGGTCGGGTCCTCGGCGCCGCGGGTGACGACGGCCAACCCGGACGGTTGGGTCACCACGGCAACGTCCCCATCAAGATCGGTACGCAGGATCCGGGCTCCGCCGCGGGCAAGACGGCCCAGCACCGACGCATCCGGATGCCCGTAGGTGTTCTCCCGGCCGACCGGAACCACCGCGACCAACGGGCGGACCGCGTCGAGAAGGGCCGGGTCCTGATACGCCGAACCGTGATGGGCGACCTTCAACACGTGCGCACGGAGGCCACCAGCCGGCACATGGTCGAGCAGTGCCTGCTGCTCCTCGATCTCGGCGTCTCCGGTCAGCAGGATCCGCACCCCGTTGACGGTGGCCAGCAGGACCAGCGAGTTGTTGTTCGGGTCGGAACGGGTGCCCCGCAACGGAACCGGTGGACCGATCACGGTCAACTCCACCGCGCCAGCCCGGTAGCCCCAACCGGCCGGTGCGGAAATCATCTCGACGGAGCCCGCCGCCGCCGCGACCTGGACCAGGTCCCGGCCGAACGCCGGCTCCGACCACGACGGAGCGAGCACTGCCGCGACCCGCCGCCCCCGGAAGACACCGGCCACCCCACCCACATGATCGTGATGGAAGTGGCTGATCACCAGCAGCGGCACCTCCCGGACACCGATCCGACGTAGGCAACGATCCACCACCCCCGGCTCCGCCCCAGCGTCCACGACCACGCCACGCCCCGGACCAACCGACAGGACCAGCGCATCACCCTGACCAACCGCACACGCCACGACCACCCAACCGGACGGCGGCCAACCAGCAGCCACCAGCCGCACCGGCAACGCACCGAGCACGGCCGCAACCGCGGTCACCGCCACCAGCCGCCGCACCACCCGGCGACGGACCGCCACCAGCAACGCCAGAGTCAACCCCGCCAGCAGTAGCGCACCCCCGACCCCCGCCGGCCAGGGCAACGCCCCCGCCGGCGCCCGCGCCCCATAGTGCGCCACAGTGACCAACCACCACGCCGGCCAACTGGCCAGCCAGGCCAGAAACTCGGCACCCGCCGACCACAGCGGCGACAGCGCCGCCGCCACGACACCGAGCACCGTGGCCGGCGCGATCGCCGGCGCCACCAACAGATTCGCCGGCACCGCGACCAGGCTGACCGTGCCGGAGATCCCCGCGACCACCGGCGCGCAGGCCACCTGTGCCGCAGCCGGCACCGCCAGCGCCTCAGCAACCCCAGGCGGCACCCGACGACGACGTAACGCGTCCCGCCACCGCGGCGCCAACAACAGCAACCCACCCGTAGCGAGCACAGAGAGCGCGAAACCGAAATCCCCCGCCAGCTCAGGATCGACAAGCACCAGCACAGTGACCGCCGCGGCCAGAGCCGGCAACGCCGCCCGCGGCCGACCCACGGCGAGCGCGGCCAGCCCGATCGCGCCCATCGCCGCCGCCCGCACCACACTCGGCGACGGACGAACCAAGATCACAAATCCCACCAACGCCACCACACAGAGCCCCGCCGCGAGCCAGGGACCAGCCCGCCCCCAACGAGCGAGCAGCAATACCGCAAAAACGACAATTGCGACGTTAGATCCAGATACCGCTGTCAAGTGAGTCATCCCGGTGTCGAGAAAATCCCTCCGCACGGCATCAGGCAACCGGCTCGTGTCGCCCACCACCAGGCCGGGCAGCAGGCCACCCCGCTCGTCCGGTAGCGGCTCGCAGGCTTCCTGCAGGCCGGCGCGGAGCACCCCGGCGGCATGCTGCAGGTCCGGCGGCGACCCGTGTGGGACCGGGGCCCGGGTTGACCACAGGACCGCAGCGGTCAGATCGCCGCCCCGCGGCGCAGCGAGCCGGCCTTCGGCGGTCAGCCGCTGCCCCGGCAGCAGCGCTCGCCAGGCGGGGTCGGTAGCGAGGACCAGCATCCGGACCTGCGCCTCGACCCGGTGCCCGTCAAGACCGGTGATGCGGGTCGACTCCGCTGCCACCAAGAACGTGGCGGGACGCCCAGAACCAGACCGGACCAGCCGAGGATCGTCCCGGACGACCAGGTCAACGGTTACGGTGGCCCGCTCCTCGACCAGGGCACGCACCGGAGTAGCGTCCCGCGCGGCTACCCGGGCGGCGGTGACGCTCGCCCCGCACACCACCCCGAGCAGGACGGCGATGGCCGCCCAGCCGTACCGGCGGACGGATGCCCGCGGCCGGCCGAGGAGCCCAGACAGGTAGACCCCACCGGCGGCGGCCAGCACAGCGGCGACCGCGGCGACCAGCAGCGACGCCCTGGCAGGCAGGTAGAGGCCGGCCAGCGCGGCCAGCCACACGGCGACGGCCAAACCAGCCAGCCGCAGGTCCGGCGGATCGGCGGGTGCACCAGGGACGGAACGTCCCGGGTGGGCCGGGCGGACGCCGGATGCGGTCGGCGCAACTGCCCGCGGAGTGGGCCCAGGGCGCTGCCCGTCCCGGTGGTTTCTCACACCGTCACCAGGTCCTTGAGCTGCGCGTACCGGGTGTCGCCGATGCCGCCAACCTGGCGCAGATCGCTGACCGACCGGAAGCCACCATGCTCTGCACGGTGGTCGAGGATGCGCTGCGCGAGCACCGGGCCGACTCCGGGCAATGTGTCGAGTTGCGCCAGGGTGGCGGTGTTGAGGTTGACCTTACCGCCGGGCATCGCTCCCACCGCGCCACCGGCGGGGGCCACCCCCGGTGGCGCGGTGACACCGATCAGGATGAGTTCCCCATCGACTACCTTCCGGGCCGGATTGAACAGGGCGACATCGACGCCGGGCAGCGCCCCACCGGCCGCCTGCACCGCGTCAGCGACCCGGGCACCGGCCGGAACCCGGACAAGTCCCGGTCGGCGGACCTTACCGGCGACCGCCACCACCAGCTCACCGCCCGCCTCCGTCGAGTCAACGGACGCGGACGGAGCGACCGGTGTCACCGCTGCGACCGGCTCGACCGGCTCGACCCGAGGCCGGGACTGCCACGCCCAGAAGCCCGCCCCGAGCACCACCAGCACAGCGACGAGAGCCAACGCCCGCACCCCACGCCGCCCCGGATCGAAGGCGCCCGGCCCCGACAGGACCCGGCTCGGTGGGTCTCCGTCCGGTTGGGTGGACGACACCGCCTCCCCCTCCGACCCGTCCTGCGGGGTACGCCACGGACCGTCCGGCGCCGCCGGTCGCGTCTCCACCGCCGGTCGCGTCTCCACCGCCGGTCGCGTCTCCACCGCCGGTCGCGTCTCCACCGCCGGGACCGCCGCCCTCGGCGGGCCGGTGCCGGACAGCCCGCCTGCCGGCAGCACTCGATGCAGGCGCTCCCGGACCGCCCTCTCCTCGTCGTATGACACAGCGCGACGTTAGGCCGCCGGGCGGAATGAACGTCCTCCGCACGAGGCTCCGCTGTGGATGAGAGCGCGCCTGTGGACAGCCCCCTGACCATGGTCTCGGTGTGCTACCGATCGCGCCTCCAACAGCCGTTCCGCCGGAGCGGGCAGCAGCGGCCGGGAGTGAGGCGTCCAACACCAGCCGGAACGGCAGCGTGCCGGGTCAGCCGTCGGTAGGCGGACGGCGGTGCACGACCACGCCGGCCAGGCCGGGCCCCGCATGCGCGGCGACCACCGCACCGGCCTCGGAGACGTACGTGCTCCGCAGGCGGTCACCGAACCGCGACGCCAACGCCACCTGGAGTGCCTCGACGCGCTGCGGCGCGGCGAGGTGATGCAGAGCCAGGTCAACGTCGACATCCCCGGCGGCCTCGACAGCGAGGTCCACCAGCCGGGCGATGCCCCGGCTGGCGGTACGCACCCGGTCCCGGAGAACGATCACGCCGTCCCGCATGTGCATGATCGGCTTCACCGAGAGAGCAGTACCGAGCAGCGCCGAGGCGGCGTTGATCCGCCCGCCCCGACGGAGGAACTCCAGCGTGTCGACGTAGAAGTAGATGGTGGTCCGCGCTACGGCCCGCTGGGCGGCAGCGTGAACCGCGGCCAGGTCGGCACCGGTGGCCGCAGCTTCGGCTGCGGCCACCGCGGGGAATCCGATGCCCATGCCACAGGAGCGGCTGTCCACCACCGCCACCCGGTCCCCGAACTCCTCGGCGGCCAGGCCCGCCGACTCGACCGTGCCGGAGAGCCCCGCGGACAGGTGCACCGAGACGATGCCGTCGGCGCCGCCGTCCAGAATCCGGCGGTACGTGTGCACGAACTGCGCTGGGGCCGGCCGGGAGGTACTGACTGACACCCGCCGCCCGCTCAATGCCTGGGTGGCGTCAGCGGGAAAGGTCTCCACCCCCTCGCGCCCTTCCATGCCGTTGAGCACGACGGTCAGGGGCACCACCGTTAGCTGGTGACTGGCCAGCAACCCAGTGGGAAGGTAGGCGGTGGAGTCGGTGACAACCGCGACGGGCATGTCGGAACGCTAACCGATGCTGACCGGCGCCGCAGAGGCAGAATCCGGTCAGAACCGCCGAAGGCGCTGTTGGCCGGCACCCGGTTCGGGTGCCGGCCAACAGCTTTATCCCCTAAACGGTGGCCTAGGGATGGGGGTTGTGGGTGGTGTGGTGGGGTCAGCTGGTCCAGTGCTCGGCCACCAGGTCAGCGGCCTGGGTCTCCCACTGGGCGTAGTGGAACGGGTACGCCGACACCTGGACCTTCTGGGCGGCCTCGGTCAACGGCAGCTCCTGCCAACCCTCGACCTGCTTCAAACCCTTCAGGAAGGCGGTGGTGGAGTACTCGGGGTCGGTGATCTGCTCGACCGTGCCCCACCCGGAGGAGGGGCGCTGCTGGAACAGGCCCTGCGAG